>JAWXUJ010000123.1:0-4970 GCA_044432765.1 Eubacteriales bacterium
CACCATTTGTGTCCCAATCATCACTGGAATTTGGTCTTTTTCAAATCGTTCCAGGATTTTCTCATGGGAGTTGGCGGCGGAGATGGTGTCTCCATCCATCCGCAAGATGGGGGTATCGGAGAACAAGCAAGCCAATTCCTCCTGGGCTTTCTGGGTGCCTGTCCCTACTTCGCGGAGGGGACCGCCACAGCCCAAGCAACGATCCGGTTTCATAACGGAGAAGCCACAGTGGTGGCAAATAAGCCGATTATTGGCAGAGTGGTACGTCAGATTGACGGTGCAGTTAGGGCAGGTTGGCACAGTGCCACAGTCCACACAAACGAGACAACGGCTGGCACCACGGCGGTTGAGAAACAGGATGGCCTGGTGTTGACTGTCCCATGTTTCTTGCAAGGATTGTGCCAAAAAACGAGAGATGGCGGTACCGTTGGCAGCCTTTAACTCCTCTTTCATGTCCACGATTTCCACCTTGGGCATGGCCTTGCCATTGAACCGCTGTTCCAACCGATAGAGGGTGTATGTCCCATCTTTGGCCCGGTACATAGTTTCAATGGAGGGTGTGGCAGAGCCTAGCACCACCAGAGCATTTTCCTTGACCCCGCGGTACATCGCCACTTGGCGGGCATCGTAGCGAGGCTTGTTTTCCGATAGGAAAGTGTGCTCTTGCTCCTCATCCACCACAATCAGCCCCAGATTTTGGAGCGGGGCAAATACGGCAGAGCGGGTGCCCACCACCACCATGGCCTCCCCTGCTTCTATATTTTTCCACTGATCAACGCGCCCACGCATGGTGAGACCGCTGTGGAGCAGGGCGACTTTGGAGCCGAAATAGCTCTGGAAAATGCGGAGTAGTTGCGGTGTCAGGCCGATTTCCGGCACCAACACCATGGCGGATTTCCCCTGCTCCAACACCTGCTCAATCAGACGAATATAGACAGCGGTTTTTCCGCTACCGGTGACACCGTAAAGAAGGGCAACCCCCGCTTTTCCCAACTTCATTTGGGTATTTAAACCGTCAAAGACGGCGGTTTGTTCTGAATTTAGAACCAAATCGGCAGCTTTTTCCACCGTTGGTTCCAAGAGCATCGGCTTGACCGGCTCTTTAGACAGCTCCAGAAAACCCAGGGTTTGGAGCCGTTTTAGGGTGGTCATAGAGGCGCCAGTGAAGTAGCAAATCTCCTTACTGTTTCCACATCCAGTAGCGCTGAGTAGTTGGAGGACTTCAAATTGGAGAGGTGCCGTGGATTTTTTACGGCTGGCATACTCCATAGCCTCTTCTGCGGTGACAGCCAGGCTGGCCATCATTTCGGTTTTGTCGCTGAGCTTGGCAGAGACAGCCTCGTCACAAATCAGCAGTTTTTTCTTCACCAGATACTGGAGGTTTTGTTCCAAAAACGACTCGTCCGGGAAGGCTTTTCGCAAATCTGCACCTTCAGCAATACCGCCCAGGTTTTCAATCAACTCCATCACCTTTGCCGCTTCCGTCTTCCGCTTGATGGCGGTTTTCCAGTCCGCAACGGTGGTGGGAATCCGATAATACTCCTTGTTGGTGAACCAAAATCCGGCGGGGAGCATCCCACGGATGGCATCGTACATGGTGCAAAAATACCGCCCGCGAATCCAGGCCGCCAGTCGGAGCATGGCTGGAGAAAGGATGGGTTTGGGGTCTAAAATCTGTTCGATGGTTTTAAAGACACCATCTTCCAGAGGTTCCAGAGAGAGAATAACCCCTTCACTTCGACGGTTTCCACGACCAAACGGAACCACCACACGCATCCCTATTTCCACAGAAGCATCCGATGGAATGCGGTAAGAATAGGCCTTATCAATGGCATAAATCGCCGACGCAACGGCTATTTTGGCAATCTGCTCCATGATTTCCTCCTGCTGAAAAACCAGAACAAGGCGTAGGCCCCTCGACCTGCGCCCTGTAAGGTTACTTACTTCATATATTCTTTCTTGACGGTTGCAGTCAATTCACCGTTGGCGACCTCATGGATGGCCAAGGTGACAGGCTTGTCAAAAAGTTGTTCGCCGTAGTTTTCCGCTTCGATAGAAATTTGTCTGGCGCGGCGTGCAACCACGTTGACCAAAAGATAACGGCTGTCGATGTGTTCTAGCAAATCGCTCATTGGGGGGTATAACATTTAGGTGTCCTCCTTCAAATAGTTCAGGCGTAATTTCGTTTGGCATTTGACAGCTTGCATAATGGCTTCAATTTCGCCAGCAGCATGTGCTACGTGTTCATTGACCACGATGAAGTCGTACTGGGGTGCTTGTTGGTACTCCCAACGGGCCCGTTCCAAACGGCTTTTGATTTTGTCGGGAGGTGTGTCGCCACGACCGGTGAGCCGACGTTCTATTTCAGAAAAAGACTGGGCCGCCATGAAAATCAATGTGGCATCTGGTCTTTTTTTCTGGACTTGTAGTGCGCCAAGGGGTTCGATGTCCATTAAAATGTCCACGCCCTCTGCAAGAAGTGCATCGATGGGACCTTCTGGGGTACCGTAGGAGTTGCCCACATACTCTGCGTGTTCCAACAATTCCCCCTCTTCCAAGGCTTTGTCAAAGGCGGGTTGGTCTACGAAGTAGTAGCTGACACCGTCAATTTCACCTGGGCGAATGGGGCGGGTGGTCATGGAGACGGAGAACCGCAGGTTGGGGTTGTCCTTCATCACCGCCGAAACAACGGTGCTTTTGCCCACACCCGATGGGCCAGATAGTACATAAAGATTGCCCTTTCTCATGGCTCGCGCTCCTCTTCTGTGATTTCTATTTCTCTATCCTCCAAGCGAGCCGCCACCGATTCCGGTGAAATGGCGGAGAGGACGATGTGGTCTGTGTCCATAATCAAGACGGCTTTGGTACGTCTACCATAGGTGGCATCGATGAGCATTCCCCGATCACGAGCCTCCTGCACCATCCGTTTGATGGGAGCAGACTCAGGGGACACCATACTAATCAGCCGGCTGGACGACACCATATTGCCAAATCCGATGTTGATAAGCTTCATGAGAACCTCTATTCAATATTCTGGGTTTGTTCCCGAATTTTTTCCAGTTCTGATTTGATTTCCACCACAACTCTGGACAGTTCCAAATCGTTGCATTTGGAACCGATGGTGTTGGACTCCCGGTTTAGCTCTTGGAGGAGAAAGTCCAACTTTCTGCCGATGGCACCACCGGAGCTGAGCATGGCATCCAACTGCCCCAAATGACTACGAAGACGAACCGTCTCCTCGTCCACAGCGATTTTATCGGAATAAATGGCGGCTTCTGTGAGGATTCTGGACTCATCGATGGATGTTTTGTCCAAAACCTCCTGCATTTTTGCCGTCAATCGGTTGCGGTATTCCTGCACGGTGATGGGGCTGCGTTCCTCCACCAACCGGGTCATTTCCAGAATGTGGTCTGCGCGACTGCGAAGGTCGGCTTCTAGGGCTTGGCCTTCGGTGCAACGCATTTGGTCGTAAGCCTTCAGCGCCATATCCACAGCGGCGAAAATATCAGCCTTGATTTGGTCTTCATCGGCCTCCGGCTTTTCCACCTGCAATACGTCAGGCAATCGGGTCAGGGCGGTGACGGACACGTCATTGCGAACACCATATTCCTCGGCGATGGCATTCATGGCAGCCAGATAACCCTCCAAAACAGGGCGGTTCAAGGTGACTTTCACCCCTTCTGTCTCTTCGCCACCCATGGTGATATACACATCCACCTTGCCGCGGGTGATGGATTTTTTGATTTTTTGCTTGACCCCGTCCTCGGCAAAGGAGAACACCCGGGGCATTTTCACGTTGCAGTCCAGGTAGCGATTGTTGACGGAACGGATTTCCACCGTCACCTCTCGCCCTTCACCGTGATAGGTGCCGCGACCATAGCCAGTCATACTTTTTATCATGATTAAATCCTCCGAAGCCCCAGGAAATGGGCGCTTTATTCTTCTTCGCTCGTGACAGTCTCAATGATTTCATCGACTTCTCTTTCCAAAGCCACCACCACGGAGTAGTCGCCCATCACACCAGCGCTGTCAAAGCCATCGACGAAGACGGTGACGGGGACGGTGTAGATGCCCTCTGTGCTCCATTGGGACAAATCGCCAACCACCCGGAGATTTTTCTCTGCAATGCTACCGATGTCCTCGGTGGCGGCGCGGATGTTGATTTGCAGTTCCATGGTGATAGAGGATGCGGTGTAATCCGGTGGTACATTGATGAAATCAATGGCGGAAACCGAGATGGTGGAAGTGCCCAGCCCATGGATTTTCAAGGTTACCATGGCGGTTTCTTCCCCAGAGATATTTTTCACATCGTTGGGAATTGTGATGGGGAATTCCATGACAATATTGCCATTGACATCGGACAAATCGATGTTGTCCAGAACGATTTGATTCATGCTGTCCACCGTGGTAGCGTCACCAGAAACGGTGATGGTAGACGGTTCGATGGTGGTGGTCACATTTTTCTCTGTGGCACCGCCACCAGCGATGAATTCCATAACCAAGGGGATGTCCTTGATTTTGGAGACGGTTTGGGTGACTTCAATCTCCACCACATCGGCGAAAATCTCAGAATCGTTCACCACATTGCCCTCTGCATCCATCAAGGTGTAAGGTAGCATGGTGGTGACGCTCTTGTCCAAGTTGGTGCGTGGCAACACAACCTGGGCGTAGCTGACTGTATTGACGACGGCCTCTGGGCCTTCGATGGTGATTTCTTCGTGGTCAAAGGTCATAGCCTCTGCCATATAACCCTCGGCGATTTCTCCGTCCAAAATACCCCGGACTTCCAAAACCTTGGAAACCTGTTTTTCCACGGTGAAGTTCACGTGACTGGGGGTGCGATCGGTGACGCTGATGTCCTCATCTGCCACAGTGGCAGGGAATTCCACAGTGTAGACCATCTCGTAGTCCCCCACGGTTTTGATTCTGGACACATCAGCTGTGATGGTGACACTGTCCGGCTCCACCGC
>JAWXUJ010000124.1:0-4955 GCA_044432765.1 Eubacteriales bacterium
ACGGTTTGGATGATGGTTTTCAGCAGGGAATTCACTTCGTAACCCTTCGCCATGCGAGCCATGCGACCCTTGACGACGAAGAAGAGATAAATCAGAACAGCGATTGCGCCGACCACCAGAGCCAGCATATTCATGGTTTCGTGACCGAAGATGTCGGGGATGTAGCAGCTTGCGCCGCCGCCAAACAGTTGCACGAACAGTTCTTGGGATGCAACGGACACAGTTTTACCGCCCAGGATAACGTTGGACAGGCCACGGAACACCAACATACCAGACAGGGTGACAATGAAAGGTGGAACGCGAACGAACGCGATCCAGTAGGCTTGCCATGCACCGATCAAGGTGCCGATTGCCAGCATTGCGATGACGGCAACCCACATATTGGTGCCGTTTGACATTAGAACCGCGCCAACGCCACCTGCAAAACAGACAACGGAGCCGACAGACAGGTCAATGTTACCGCCAGTCAGGATGCAGAGGAGCATACCGACAGCCAGGATGAAGACGTATGCGTTTTGAGCCACCAGGTTGGTGATGTTTTGGGCAGACAGGATTGCGCCATCTTTCTGGGAGGCAAAGAATGCCACAACCAGCACCAGAATGATAATCATGGTGTATTTTTGAACCCAGCCTAAGATTTTCCCTTTTTGACTTACTTTATCCATAGTTGATTATTCTCCTTTACTTCCGCAGGATTTCAGAATACAGGACATAATGCCCTCTTGGGTGGCTTCCTCTTGCATGAACTCGCCCACAATGCGGCCTTCGTTCATCACATAGATGCGATCACTCATGCCCAGAACTTCTGGGAGTTCCGAGGAAATCATAATGACGGATTTGCCAGCGGCAACCAGTTCATTGATGATGCAGTAGATTTCGTACTTTGCGCCAACGTCGATGCCGCGGGTTGGTTCGTCCAAAATCAGGACGTCGGGATTGGAGTACATCCATTTTGCCAGAAGCACCTTTTGTTGGTTACCGCCGGACAGATTGCCCACAGGTTGTTCCACACCGGTACATTTGGTGTGCATTTTGTCGATATATTCCTTTGCAACGGCATATTCCTTGTCCTCGTCAATGACGGAGTTGGTGGAAACGCCTTTCAGGTTTGCCAAGGTGGTGTTGACGCGAATGGGGTTGGACAGGATAAGGCCATCGCCCTTCCGGTCTTCGGTGACGTAGGCCAGTCCACCTTCAATGGCGGATTTGATGGTAGGCAGTTTCACAACTTGGCCCTTCATCTTCAATTCGCCAGTGATGCCAACGCCGTAGCTTTTGCCAAAAATACTCATGGCCAGCTCGGTACGACCAGCGCCCATCAGGCCAGAGAAGCCGACCACTTCGCCTTTGCGAATGTTGAAGGCCACATTGTCAACCACTTTCCGTTCAGAGTAAACAGGGTGGTGAACGGTCCAGTCCTTGACTTCCAGAGCCATTTCGTCTTTGATGGTTGGGGTTTTCCGCTTGGGGAAACGGTCGGACAACTCACGACCAACCATGCCAGCAATGATACGATCTTCGGAGATGTCGTCCACACCTTTATGTAGAGTTTCGATGGTTTTGCCGTCACGAATAACGGTGATTTCATCGGCAACATAGGAGACTTCGTTGAGTTTATGGGTGATGATGATGCAGGTCATGCCCTCTGCCTTAAAGGCCAGCAGCAAGTCCAGCAATGCTTTGGAATCGGTTTCGTTGAGCGACGAGGTTGGTTCGTCCAAAATAAGCAATTTGGCGTTCTTTGCCAGAGCTTTGGCAATTTCAACCATCTGTTGCTTGCCCACACCAATCTCGCTGATTTTCACGCGGGAGGATTCGGTCAGACCGACGGTTTTCAAGTGTTTGTCGGCTTCTGCGTATGTGGTGTTCCAGTCAATGGAAAACTTGTGGCCCCGTTCGTTGCCAAGGAACATATTTTCGCCAATGGTCATTTCAGGAACCAGTGCTAGTTCTTGGTGGATGATAACGATACCCTTGGCTTCGCTATCCACAATTTTAGTGAACTTACATACGTCGCCATTATACAAAATGTCGCCAGAGTAAGAACCGTAAGGATAGACACCGCTGAGTACATTCATCAAAGTGGACTTGCCAGCACCGTTTTCGCCAACGAGGGCGTGAATATGACCTGGCTTCACCTGCAAGTTCACGTCGTCAAGTGCTTTGACGCCGGGAAATAGCTTGGTGATATTTTTCATTTCTAATACAAATTCAGACAAAATATCCCCTCCAGTAAAGTTTCAGTAATTGTGAAAAAAAGGACAAGGCTGGGATGCAACCTTGCCCTTTTTGTTTTGTTTAGGATTAGCCGACCAGTTGATCTTCGGTGTAGTAGCCGGAGTCAATCAGGACTTCTTCGATCATGTCAACGGTGCAAGCGATTGGTTCACACAGATAGGAAGGAATCACGCCAGTGCCGTTGTCATAAGTTTCGGTGTCGTTGATGGTGGGTTCGCCGCCCATCATGATGGAGTCAACCATGCCGACAACAGCGGAAGCCAGGTCACGGGTGTCTTTAAAGACGGACATAGCTTGCAGGCCGTACATCATGTTGACAACACTAGCGACGTCGCAATCTTGACCGGTCATGACAGGATAGGTTTCGCCAGCATAGGAGGACATCAGAGCATTGGCAACGCCCAAAGCGGTGGAGTCGTTGGAAGCCAGAACTGCATCCAAGTTGGTGCCATCAGCATAGTAGGTAGCCAGCAGGATTTCGAAACGAGCTTGTGCAGCATCGGTAGCCCAGTTGTCGGTAGCAACGGTAGCCTTTTCGGTTTGACCGGAAGGAGTGACCAAGATGCCAGCGTCAACGTATGGTTGCAGAACGCTCATAGCGCCGTCGAAGAAGAAGTTGATGTTGTTATCGCCGGGGTCGCCGGTGATGTATTCGATGTTGAGGGGTTCAGTAGCGTTGTCCAGGTCCAGAGCTTCGACGATGTATTCGCCTTGCTTCACGCCGACGTCCCAGTTGTCGAAAGTAGCGTAGTAGGAGACAGCATCGGAATCCATGATCAAGCGGTCATAGGCGATGACAGGGATGCCAGCGTCTTTTGCTTCAGCCATAACGGTGCCCAGAGCGGAGCCGTCGATGGAAGCGATAACCAAACATTCAGCGCCGTTGGCGATCATGTTTTGGATTTGAGTAACTTGAGTGGAGATGTCGTTGGCAGCGTATTGCAGGTCAACAGTGTAGCCAGCAGCTTCCAGCTCAGCCTTCATGTTAGAGCCATCTTGGTTCCAACGTTGCAGGTCTTGAGTAGGCATTGCAACACCGACCAGGCCAGTGTAGCCTTCAGTTTCAGCAGGAGTAGCTTCTTCAGTAGCGGCTTCTTCAGTAGCTTCAGCAGCAGCGGCTTCTTCAGCTTCGACTTCGTCGATGGCTTCATTGATGACGTCCAGTGCTTCATTTGCTTCATCCAAAGAAGCACAGCCAACGACGGAGAACACCATCATGGCAGCCAGGAGTAGTGCGATAATCTTTTTCATTATAATTCCTCCAGATATTTTGTGTCTGAGCCCATTGCCCAGGTCGCAGGTGTGTCCTGCTGACATAACTAATATAAACTTAATTTTAGATAATGTCAATAAAAAATTTAATATTTATAATAAAATAGCAATGTGCATAATCCGTAAGCCTCGATTTTGGTCATAATGTCTCGTTTTTCCGGGATAACATTTGGGCATTTCCACCAGTATGTCCAAAAAATGAAACGTTTACTTTATTTTTACAGGCCGAGTATGAAAATGTACTTTTTGTAGTTCTGGGTATATTTTCTATAATTTCTATAAATCGGAAAAAATTCCATATATTTTTAAAAAATAATACATAATTTAGTTATAAGCACTTGATTATTTAGTTTCAATAAAGTATAATGCAAATATAACCAATCCGAATTTCACATTTTTGTAACAAAGGAGTGTTTAAAACCATGGTAACCGCCAAGATGATAGCCGAGGCACTGGGCATCTCCCCCACCGCTGTTTCCCTTGCCCTCAATGGCAAAGCCGGCGTCAGCGAGAAAACCCGCACTGCCGTACTGGAAACAGCCCAGCGGATGGGCTACAAATCTCTGCGCCCCGTGGCAGAGCCAACCGCCACCAAAACCCTGTGCTTTATGACCCTTACCGGCCCAATCAACAAGCACTCCCCCTTCTCCACCTACGTTTTGGAGGGCATCGAGCGGATCGCCGCCGCTGAAGGCTACAACACGCTGATCCGTTATTTATATGAGGACCATATTTTTGACGAGGCAAATATGACTCTGCTGAACCAAATCGACGGCCTGATTCTTCTGGGCACCGACATCACCTCCGCCAACGCCTTCCAGATTTTAGACTACTTCGCCGCCTCCGGGGATATGCCAAAAATCGTCCTGGATAATATGTTGTTGGCCGGGCAGGTGGACTGCATCAGCAACGACAACTATGGCGGTGCCCGCCTGGCCATCGCCCATCTGGTGGAGCAAGGTTGCAATTCCCTGGGCTATCTCCGCTCCCGAACCCGGGTCTCCACTTTTGCTGAGCGGGAACGCGGCATCTGTGAAACCCTGGCCGATGCTGGTTTTGGGGAGCCCTTGATGGTCAATCTGGACATTTCCTACGAAAAAGCCTACCAAGATATGCTGAGTTGGCTGGACACCAACCCCAAACTGCCTGACGGCTTCTTCGCAGAAAACGACGTCCTAGCCGCCGCAGCCATCCGAGCCTTGAAAGAGCACGGCATTTCCGTGCCAGAGCAAGTCTCCATGGTGGGCTTCGACGATGTCCCAATCGCCCAAATGACCGACCCACAAATCACCAGCATCAAATCCTTTATGGACGACCTGGGCGAACTTGCCGCCAACCTGCTGTTCACACGGCTCCGTCAAGTGGAACAGGGCAACCCCACAAAATCCTACCTGCAAACCTACGTTTCCACCCAACTGGTAGAACGCAACACCGTCGCCACCCCC
>JAWXUJ010000125.1:0-4935 GCA_044432765.1 Eubacteriales bacterium
TTTGGGACAACAATGAAAAGCTGAAAGAAAGCACCGCCCCCCACAAAGAGAAGAAGGTTTGGGACAATAAGGAAAAACTGACAAGTAGCACCGTAGATGCCAAAGATCCATCCATCTGGGACTTGGATAAAGAGCTTGCGGCCGGTGCCGTAGATGCCAAAGATCCATCCATTTGGGATGTGCCAATAGAGTTGGCGGCTAGCTACTTAGAACCCCGGGAACCATCCATCTGGGACGTGGCAACAGAGCTGGCGAATAGTTACCAAAAAACTGCAAAACCAAAGATATGGAACATAGAGTCCGTGCGCGAAAGCCGGAGGCTTGCACCACCGGAAGAGAAACCGGCCCGGGGCAGTGAATACCAGGGGCCACCCACACCACGGACATTTGACCCAGCTGCCAAGCTGGAAGTCAAAGCGACTCCACCGGTGCGTCGTTGGAGCCCTAGCGAATAAACCATAGACCAAGGAGGATAGCATTGTGCTCAAGCTAAAGAACCCCATCAAACTTCATACTGCAGAGCCAATGCAAATCAGCACAGATGCTTTTGAGCAGCGGGTACTGTCCAACTATCAAACCATTGGTGCCCACCTGATTCCAGAGGATTTGCTCCACTTGACCACAGCGCCCATGGAGGTGTTTCTCCAAGAGGGGAATATGACCAGTCTGGTGGTGGACAATCGGTTGACCACCTCCCAGAATGTGAAACTGGATTTGATTAACAACATCATCAACCGCATTGCCCTCAACGACAGCGCTACACTGACCTACCAAGATCAGGTCTATATCACCAATATGCTGCAAAAACTGGGCGTCCAGGATGTCCATGATTTTATGAAGACCATCAACCAACTGCGGACAGAGCAGATTCAGTCCCACAAATTGGTGGAGCAGTACAGAAGCACGGTGTTGGAGTATATGGGTCGCCCAGCCGAGCTGGAATCCCAAGCCAAGGGTGTAACCGGTGATCAGGGCGAGGGAGAAATGACGTCGGGTGACCAGAGTTGGTTTTTGCACCAGGATATCTACCGACGCCTTGGCACCATTGAAAACATCTACCAAATCGAGGGTCATTCCACCAATATAGAGGGGGACGGCTATCGAATTTCTCGGAACCAACTGCTCCAATCGGAGTATATGCGGATGGCAAACACCTTGCTTCTGGCGGAATACCGGGGCTACGTCACTCAACAGCTCCATGGCCCTGCGGTCATGGGCACCAATCCCTATGAATACCCGGTGGTCACTGAGCAGTTGACCACCGAAGAAATCACCGCCCAACTGTCCCAGTCGGTGCTCTACAACACCCTGTCCCAACTGTTTACCAGTCGGATTCACCAGTTTGTGGCGGGCAATCAGCACAACTTTAATTTGACCCGGGCTCTGTCCAAGACGGCGGAAAATTCTGTCCGTCGATTTGAAATCAACCACAATGAAGGCCGGGTTCTTCAGGCATCCCACCATTTGCAACAGTCGGCGATGAATCAACTGTTGCAGAATGAATACAACATCCTAGAGCACTACAACGGCTTCCTCCAATACACGGCAGAAGAGCAACGGTATTTGGAACAACATACGGAGATTTGGCAGGGGAATCGGCTGAATATGACCTATTTGTCCCAGTTTAGCCAAGAAAATCTGGAAGAAACCCTTCTGGAGCAAACCGTGTCCCAAGAGGATGCCTCCGGGGAAACCACGGCACCCATGAGACCCAAAGAGGTCACAAAGGAGACGGAAACGCCCGTGGGCGTCCCTACGCCACCATCGCCCAATGTGGAACAACAGGTTGCATTGACGGAGATGTTCCGCCGGGAAATGCTCCATCAAGAGCGGATGCAGGTGCAAAACCAAATGATGATTGGGCTCCACAACCTGTTCCAAGTGGTCAACACCATGACCTATTTGAAACAGCAGGATGTGGCGCAAATTTTGGCCTTGCGGAACTTCAATGTCTCCAACGATGACTTGTTGGTGCAGAAAATGTTGCTGTCCAACTCCATGGCCTATGTGGAGCAGACCGAGCAGTACGACATGAGCCAATCCGCCGACCTACACCACCAGGAGACCAACGTGACAGAGGAGGAATCCGTCACAGAGGTCACCGTGGAGGAGCGGAACAATGCTTTAAAACAGTATCTCCAAGAGATCAACAACGAAAACGTCAGACGGCGAGAGATTTTGAAAGAAACTCTGTCCAAAGTGACGGTGGAACAGCCCAAAACCATTGCGCCCAATTTGGAGCGCACCAAAGAGCTTGCCATTCTCTCCATCCGTTCTCCGGAAAAGCTGAAGGAATTTTTGGCCCAGGCCGAAAAAGTGGATACTTCCAAACCGGTCAACGCCCAAGTGGAGGCCATTTTGTCCATTTTGGACCCGGTCACCCGTCAACTGATGGAGCGGGCCATCTACCACTCTGATGTGACCCGGAACATCTCCTCTAGCAATGTGCAACAGAATACAAACTTGCTCCAGTTGATGTCTGACATCAATAACATCCAGGAGCTTACCCAAGTGGGAACATTGGATCCACTGAGTCAGGTGGAGACCGTCCACCACAGGATGGACACCGAAACCCACACCCAAGAGGGGGGCTTGGTGGAAACCCTTCTGGAACAGGCCGTTTCACCACAGGAGGCTCCTTTAGAGCAGGAAACCTTGGAGCGGGTGCTCCACGGTGTCACCAATATCCAGACCACAACCCAGGGGGAAATCAGCCAACTCCAAAGCCGGGTGGACACAATCCTCCGCACCGCGGATTTGGAAACCCGCATGGAAGTGGAAACTCTGCTGGAAAAAACTTTGGAACAGCAGTTTAAACTGGAAGACGACCAGGCACGGAAACAGGTGTTGGCAGAGATGACCACCCAACTGACCCAGTTGGAAACCAAACTTTTGGAACAGCCAAAGGCCATGGGCGAACATCTGCGCACCATCCTTCAAAACAACAACGAAAGTGTACAGCAACTGGTGGAGCGATATTTACAGCACCAGGTTGCCCAACATACAGAAAACAATCAAATTCTGCGAGAGCAGACCACATTGTCCCAACTACTGATGGAGTTGCGTCAATTCCAAACCCGGGAAGTGGCAGGCATTGCCGGCAGAGATGGGGAGCCAGGTGGCATCGGTATGGCGGGGCTGTCTCTACACCACACGACACAGCAGGTGGAATTGGGACAGGGAACGGCAGGCCAAGATGGCACAGACGGTGCAGTCACCAGAGAGACTACCCAGACAGATACCCAGACCTCCATCAACCGTGCCACCAGAGAATTCACCGTATTGGAGCGGATTTTCCGCCGTATGGAGCAGGTGATGCCGGCAGAATCCGTGGCGCGGGTCATTCAGCGGGAGCTGATGGAGTATACCAACCTTCATGAAACCCGCCAGGTGTTCCGCCAACTGGAGCAGTATCGCCAACAGGTCTATGACCAAGTGGTGGAACAGTATGAGACGGTGGAGAAAATCCAAAAGGAACAAATCGTTCAGGTTTTAACAGAAAAAACAAAACAGCAAGTCCACCAAGAGGTGACAGAGGTGGAAACCCTCCGTCTGGAGCACCACCACACAGAAGACCTGGTTTCCGAACAGGTCAGCCAGACCATTGCCGATATTCTGTATGGCACTGTGGCGGCGGTGGGTCCCGAATATGCGGAGACTATGGTGCGCCAAAGCGTCCCCATGGTGCTGAAGCAAATGGAGGCAGAAATCCCAGAGGAACTGACAGAACTGATCCAAAGCAAACAGTTGGTACAGGTGGAAAAAGAGGAACTCCAGGTGGTGCAACAGGAAAAGAAGGTCACCACCGTTCAATCCACCAAGCTGGAAGAAGAATTACAAGCCTACGATGCGGCTGAAAATGTGCGGAAATTGGTGGAAAAAAGCATCAAAGGCCAAGTTTCTGCCATCACCGATCAGGTCTATCAAAAATTGGAACGCCGTCTGCAACTAGAACGGTCACGGCGGGGAAAATAGGAGTGTGAACCATGGCCTTCACAAGTTTATTCAAAAACACCGTGGCAAAACTGGTGATATACGACAAGCGAGATCTGGGCGAGCAGACCTTTGCAGGTCTTGACACCGATGGTGTGGATGATTTGGACAGTGTGCTCACCGGTGGCACAACCGGCGCCACCTTCATCGGCAACCAGCTGAATTACGATGTTCACTTCAATCCCAGTCAAATCCAAATCCAAGTGGCGGCGGAACAAGAACTGATGACAGACTTGGCATCCAGCAACTCCAACGTTTTGAGGGCAGAGAGCCAAAAACCGGTGATTCCCACGGTGATTTTCACCACAAAATTGATTTTCGACCACGTGGTCAATGCCGATGCCTTTATCAGCGATACGCTGACACCGTCCATTATGGGTGTTGCAGAGACTGCGGCCACTTTGACGGGAAATACCAGCACGGTGCGTGATGAAGTGGAAGCCCTTTTGGGTGTGATGTACTTTCCCACCACAAGAGAGGTACAGTTCATCTGGGAAAGTTTTAGCTTTACCGGTCAGCTGACCTATATGAATGCCCAATACACCATGTTCAATTCTGCAGGTGATCCTATCCGTGCGGAAATCATGATGCGGCTCACCCAACACACCGGCAAAGACGTACTCAACGCTTGGCAGGCCCAGTTTGAGCTGGCCTTTGGTAGCGTTACAGACCTAACTACAGCGGCAGACGCCGTTAGCTCTGTCCTCAATATATCCATTTAACCCAACCCGGAAGGAGCGACAACTATGAGTTTGGCAACAAAGATGAAGTCCCTTTTGGGTGGCACAACGAAAGCCATTGTGGTGGTGACACGAGAAGAAGCGCGGGCCTCCGATTCCAGTAGTTCCCTCGCTTCTGTGTCCAGTGCCATGAGCAGTGTGGGTATGAGTTTGGACACATCCAGCCAAGATATTTTCGTGGTGCAATACAACCCATCCAGTC
>JAWXUJ010000126.1:0-4904 GCA_044432765.1 Eubacteriales bacterium
AACTTCTGGGCTTAAAGGCACCACCGCGGAGCAGTGTTGCCCCGCTGGCTTGGACGGATTTTGCCACGCTGACAATTTGCTCTTCCGACTCCACAGAGCAGGGGCCGGCAATGAGACTGAGCATCCCACCGCCGATTTGGGTGTTGCCCACAGGGACGATGGTGTCATCGGGGTGGAATTTCCGGTTGGCGTTTTTGTATGGCTCTTGGACACGTTTTACATCGTCCACAATGTCCAAGGCGGAAATCAGGGCGATATCCAGGCGGGTGGTGTCGCCCAACAGACCCCAGATGGTTTGTCCAACACCTTCAACGGCATGAATTTCAATTTGACGTTTGGCAAGCCATTGGGAGAACCGCTCTAACTGGGCTTTGTCTGGATTTTTCTTCAAAATAACAATCATAATTTTTCTCCAATCCAATAAAAAACCCGCAGCCTTTATTGGCTACGGGTAAGACTTTCATAGTTGTTCGCAACAAAAGTAAGCCTTACCCTATATAAAAAAGGTAAAGCTAAAAAAGAAGCCGCGGTTGTCATGTTGCAAACAGTTCATACATACACTCCAGTATCAGTGATACCTAAATCATATCACGGATGTCGTGAAAAAGCCATGGGCATAGTGCACAAAAATAGCGCTGGGTTTGGCATAAAATCATCGCGGTTGGCATAAAGTTCACAAGAAGAACAAGCAAGGAGGCGTTTGCATGGACGAGAAAACAATTTACGAGCAAATCGGTCAGCGGACAGACGGCAATGTCTATGTGTCTGTGGTAGGGCCGGTACGAACCGGAAAATCCACCTTTATCAAACGGTTGATGGAGGAACTGGTCATCCCCAACATTGAAAATCAGTACCGCCGGGAGCGGGCAAGAGACGAACTGCCCCAAAGTGGCTCAGGGAAAACCATTATGACGGCGGAGCCAAAATTTGTCCCCGAAGAAGCGGTGGAAATCAGCCCCGATGGGCTGGCAAATCTATCGGTACGGCTTATCGATTCGGTGGGTTACATGGTGGAGGGCGCCATGGGCGCGGACGAGGATGGCAACCCACGGATGGTGACCACCCCCTGGTTTGACCAGGAGATTCCCATGACCCAGGCCGCGGAGTTGGGCACCAAAAAAGTCATGGAGAGCCACGGCACCATCGGCATCGTCATCACCACCGATGGCACCATCACCGACATCCCCCGGGCGGACTACATAGAGGCCGAGGGGCGCGCCATCACCGATATGGAGGCCACGGGCAAGCCATTTGTGGTGCTGGTCAACAGCGTGGAACCTGGCGGAGAAGTTGCCCAAAAGGTGGTGGAGATGCTCCAAGCCACCTACGGCATCACCGCTATGGCGGTCAACTGCCTGACCCTTCAAGAGGGGGGAATTCGCCAGATTTTGAACCATCTGCTCTATCAGTTCCCCATGTCCGAGGTACATTTTTACCTGCCCAGTTGGGTGGAATCCCTGGAGTATGACCACCCTATGAAGGTAGCCCTCTTCCAGGCCATGGGCGGACAGTGCCAGTCGGTGCAACGGCTTTCCCAACTGGAACCCGCCGTCCAGGCCATCGGAGATTTGGACTGCATCGCCGGCTATCAACTGGGGCAGGTGGATTTGGGCAGCGGGGTTGTGGTCTGTACATTGACCTTCTTAGAATCCCTGTTTTATGAGATTTTGGGGGAGAAAAGCGGGTTTACCATTGAAAATGATGGACAACTATTTTCTCTGCTGGAACAGCTGGCACTGGTGAAACAGGAGTATGACAAGGTGGCAAAGGCCTTGGAACAAGTCCGCGCCACCGGCTACGGCGTGGTGTCGCCCACCGGAGATGAAATCATGTTAGAGCCTCCTGAAATTGTCAAAAAGGGCAATACCTACGGTGTCCGCATGAAGGCCTCCGCTCCCTCCATCCACATGATGCAGGTGGGTTTGAAAACGGAAATCAACCCCATGGTTGGGGACGAAAAACAGTCGGAGGATATGCACACCTATCTGATGGGAGAGTATGATGCCGGCGGCGACCAGCTGTGGGAGAGCACCATTTTTGGTCGCTCCGTGGCAGAATTGGTAGGGGACGGAATGTCTGGCAAACTCCAAGGGCTGTCTGAGGATTCCCGTTATAAAATCAAGGATGCCCTGACCAAAATTGTCAACGAAGGCGCCAGTGGATTGATTTGTATTATGGTTTAAAAAAGTGCCGCTTCGACAGAAGCGGCCTTTTTATATATTTTGTTGTTTTGGATTCAAAAAAATTGTCAAATTTACTTGAAAAAACAAGAAAATTGTGGTAGAATTAATATAAGTGCTACAAATTATAGGAAATTAAAATCTGGTGGAGGTGAGGGGTTTGGCAAGAATCCTAATTGTGGAAGATGATGTGGAATTAAATGCCATCACAAAGGCCTATTTGGTTCATGCTGGTTTCGATACAGTCAGTGCATTTTCTTGTCATGATGCGGAGACAATCTTGGAGACCTCTGAAGTGGATTTAATACTATTGGACATGATGCTCCCCGACCAATGGGGGACGGCGCTGTGCCAACGGATTCGCGAGAAAAGCGTGTGTCCCATTATTTTTGTCAGCTGTATCGACGACAAGCAGACCATGTTGGATGCTTTTGAAGTAGGTGGTGATGACTACATGGTCAAACCGGTGGACTACGACCAGATGATTGCCAAAATCAACGTGATTTTGCGGCGCATCAGCTACTATGCAGAACGCTCCCGAGAACAAGCGGTGGTGCGGGTGTATCGCCAGTTTACCGTGGACACAGAGCGGCGACGGGTCACCAGAACCGTGGGAGAGTCGCAAAATGTGGAATTGTCGCCCATCGAATATCAACTGCTGGCCTACATGGTGGAAAACCAAGACAATTTGTTGCTCTATGCCGACCTGTATTCCAATGTCTGGGGCAATGATGCGGTGGGCGATGTGCGGACAGTCATGGTACATATCTCCAATTTGAGAAAGAAAATCGACCCACAGCAGACCGGTATGATTACAACCGTTCGTGGCGCAGGGTATTTCTTCAGCGACGTGGCTGGATAGGGGAGGAATCAGCGTGGAAACATTATATATCGTATTGCTGGTGGTGGCAGTTGTGTTGGCAACGTCCATTTCTGTTGGAACCACTTGGCATATTCTGAAATCCAAACACGAAAAGGATATCACTGCGCTACAGGCCGGTTTTGTCAGCAAAATAAGCTATTTCAATGACCAGATGGCGGTGCAAGAGGAACATTCCAAACAACAACTGATGGAATTGGAACAGTCCTACCTCCAAGAATTGCGTACGTTTCACCACACCGTATCCCATGCCACTCGTATGCCGGTATCCATTATCACTGGATATGCAGGGCTTTTGCGAAAGGGCATTGCCGATGAGGCAGAAAAGAAAATGTATCTCTTGAAAATCTGCGAACAGGCAGAGGACATCGATCGGCTTCTCACCAGAAGCCTTCAATTTGAAAAATCGGTAAAATCCATAGACGATACCGTCTTGGAGCGGGAAGATGTCAATGTGGGCAGACTGGTAGGCGGTATGCTGGAGCATATGCAGTACGCCTCAAGTCAGCTAGGTGTCACCGTGGAGCTGATTGCGCCCAGTGAAGACATCACGGCTCCATTGGATCCAATTTTGATGAAAAAAGTGTTTTACAACCTGTTGGAAAACTCTTTGAAATATATGAAAGTCACCGGCGAAATTCGCATCACCTTGGCCAAACTGGATGAGGGCAAATGCCTGATCATCTGGAAGGATAACGGTATGGGCATGGACGAGGAAGAAGTGCCACACATTTTTGATTTGCGATTCCGCGGCTCTGGCAACGAGGAAGTCAACGGCAACGGCATGGGACTTTCTATGGTGCGATACATCGTGGAACAGCAAAGTGGTACCATCACGGCAAAAAGCGGCAAGGGGAAGGGCATGACCTTCTACATCCGCTTTGAGTGACCACAGCTGGCATATGACACACCGCAGTTTATTCGACAATAGAGGATAAACTGCGGTGTTTTTAGGAAACCTTTAGAAACAAAGTGGCGAAGGTGTGCTATAATAGTACCAATAATCGTGAGGAAAAGGAGCTTGGAACATGGAAAAACAAAGCCAGTATACATCCTATGAAGATTACGTGGAAAGTCTGTTCCATTGCGTGGACTTGAGTTTACAAGCCTACTTGAACCGTATGAAAATACGATTTGCCACAGGCAATGGATATAAAAATGTGATGTATCCAGAATTGGAGACAGCGGCAGATGCCTGTGATTTACAGGTTTTGGAATATCAGCAGGGCGACGAGGGCAAAGCAGCACCCCAAGAGATGGAACAAGAGGAAACACCGGACTGGTTCGACGAGGACTTGGCGGAACTGTTTGGCGCCTTCGCCGACGAAAGCCAGAAAGTGGAAAGCACCGCCGAACATGGAGACAGCACGGCCTCCACATTGGAGGAAACGCTGAACCAGGGGGATGACACCGTGGAACAGGGTGTCGACTTTCCACTGCACCACTTGATTCGGAAACAGAAACTGGATACCTTTACCGCTTTTTGTCTCATCAGTGCCGTCATGTCCTCTCAACAATCGGTTTATGGGCGGATTTTTCAGGTGGTCAACCAAAACGGAAACTGTGTGGCCTTGACCATTGAATCAGCGGCGCAAGTGTACTACGGCGAGGCCTATTCTGTCCACTCTGCGTACAACGCCATGTCCAGAGCGGTGGAACAACTGAAACCGCTGTTCAACTTACAAATCCAGCCGGATATGCCCTTCGCCACCCAGGTTTCAGCGGACAAACGGCTCATCGATTTCTTGTTTGGTGACGATCCCGGCGCGTTGGATTCCAATTACACCCGGTTCTATCGGATGCTGACCAACACCAAACCCTTAGACCCCATTATGACAAACCAA
>JAWXUJ010000127.1:0-4870 GCA_044432765.1 Eubacteriales bacterium
AGACACGGCCTTTTACCCCACACGGGACGTGGTGCCCTCCACGGAAATCATCCACGACCGCACCAATTTGGAGGTCTTCCGCGGGTGCATCCGCGGGTGCCGTTTCTGCCAAGCTGGATTCTGCTACCGCCCCATCCGGGAGCGGAGTGCCGACCTTTTGGTGTCCCAAGCCAAGGAACTTTTGACGGACTCCGGCAACCACGAAATCACCCTGTCCAGTCTGTCCACCTCCGACTACTCCCAGTTGGAGCCCTTGGCAGACGGCCTGTTGGACTTCTGCACACCCCGGAAAATCAACCTGTCCCTGCCCTCCCTCCGCGCCGACAATTTCTCCGCAGAATTGATGCAAAAAGTCCAAAAAGTCCGCAAAAGTGGCCTGACCTTCGCGCCAGAAGCCGGCACCCAACGGCTCCGGGATGCCATCAACAAAAATGTCACCGAGGAAGAAATTTTGCGCACCTGCGCCACGGCCTTCGCTGGCGGTTGGAGCAATGTCAAGCTGTATTTCATGCTAGGCTTGCCCACAGAAACCGACGAAGATGTTATGGGAATCGCAGATTTGGTCTATAAAGTCCTGAAAACATGGAAAGAAAATGCAACAAACAAGAAGCGCGGATGCCGCATCAGCGTGTCCACCGCCTTCTTTGTACCCAAGCCCTTCACCCCATTCCAGTGGGAAAAACAAATCGCCCCAGAGGAATACACCCGCCGTCAAAAGATGCTGAAAGAAGCCATGTTCGCCAAAAGCGTGGACTACAAATGGCACGAAGGCAGCCTGAGCAAACTGGAAGCCGTCCTGGCCCGGGGCGACCGCCGACTGGGCGCACTGTTGGAAGCCGTCGTGGAAAACGGTGCCAAATTAGACGCTTGGGACGAATATTTTGACAACGAAAAGTGGGAAAAAGCCTTCAAAATCACAGGAATCGACCCTGATTTCTACGCAAATCGAGGCTTTGCCCAAGACGAGGTTTTGCCCTGGGACACCATCTCCGTAGGGGTCAGCAAGGACTTCCTGTGGCGGGAGCGCGCCCAATCCTACCAAGCCCAAGTCACCCCCGACTGTCGCACAAAATGTAGCGCCTGCGGGGCGAATTGCCTGAAAGACGGAGGTGTTTGCAATGGCTAGAATCCTGTTTGAGAAGAAAAATAGCGCCATTTGGCTGTCCCATTTGGACACCATGCGGCTGTTCCAGCGGGCGTTTCGCCGGGCGAATTTGGAACTGAAACACTCTCAGGGCTTCAACCCCCATGCCTACGTCTCCGTGGCATTGCCCCTGTCTGTGGGCGTGGAAAGCAACTGCGAAATCCTGGATTACGAGTTGGATATAGCCGTCTCCTGTGATGAAGTTGTGCGCAGATTGAACGACGCACTTCCCGCCGGCATCCGCTGTTTACAAGGCTATGAAAATGGCAAAAAAATCAAGTATTTGACTTATCTGACGGCAAAAATCCAGTTAGAGTACGATAAAGGTTGCCATAGCGAAACCGTCACCGCCCTGGAAGGCTTCATGAATCGCGACACCATCCAAGTGGAAAAACGCACCAAATCCAAAGGCATGGTCATGACCGACATCAAGCCCATGGTGGTGGAGAGTGCGGTGACTTTGGCCGACGACAACGCGGTGGAACTGACCGTGACCGTCTGCGCCCAAAACCCAACCCTAAACCCCGCCCTGTTGGTCACCGCTCTGGAGACTCTGCGCCCCGATTTGGCGCCAGATTTCAGCAAAATCACCCGCCTAGCCGTGCTGGACGAAGCAAAGGCGCCGTTTGTGTAAAAAAATTTAGGAAAAGTCAAAAAAAGACTTGCAATTTACCCCAAAGTGTGGTATCATACTCAAGCAATGTTTCCGGGTGTGGCGAAGCTTGGTATCGCGCTTGACTGGGGGTCAAGAGGCCGCAGGTTCAAGTCCTGTCACTCGGACCATAAAAAGTTCTGAAATCATATGATTTCAGAACTTTTTTGTTGTTTTCGCAACTAAAAAGTTAATACATTTTTTACCAGTTCAATTTCGTGCGGAATGCGTGCGGAACGGACGATTTTTCGGGTATTTTTATACAGATATTTCCAGAGAAATTTCAAACTTTTTAGACCAAAAACACAGGAAATATTGAAAAATATAAAATGAATCCATATTCTTTTCCGAGAAACTTTATGCAGAAAAATTCCACCTGTTCTTTACTTTTCAAAAAAATATTGTTATAATCAGGGAAACTGACAGCGTTAGGGGGGGATGGTCATGGAGCGATGTAACTGGCCCAATTTGGAACATACGGAAATTTATCAGGACTACCACGACAACCAGTGGGGTGTGGCCACTTATGACGATGGACTTTTGTTCGAGATGTTTGTGTTGGAGAGCTTTCACTGCGGCCTTTCTTGGCTACTGATTTTGAAAAAGCGGGAGAATTTCCGCAAGGCCTTTGATCAATTTGATGCGGAAAAAATCGCCGCCTATGACGAAGCCAAGGTGGATGAATTGATGCAGGACACTGGCATCGTCCGCAACCGTGGAAAGATTTTAGCCACCATCACCAACGCAAAGGCCTATCTAAAAGTCGTCGCAGAATTTGGCAGTTTTTCTGACTACCTCTGGGACTTCACCGACCACAAGGTGGTCTACCACCCCTTCGACGGCGTCACCACCCGAAGCGAGCTGTCAGACAAAGTCGCCAAAGACCTGAAAAAACGTGGCTTCAAATTCATGGGCACCGTCACCTGCCACTCCTACCTAGAAGCCATCGGCATCCAAAACAACCACGCTACAAATTGCTACAAATTTGTCAAACCAGCGGAGCGCGTGTGACCATCTGTACTTTATGTATCAAAATATATCAAAAGGTGTACTTCTAATTGGAAGTACACCTTTTTTCAATCTTATCAGTTTAATTTTAACCACTTTGTCCTTAGATGGATTCATGGTTAGAACTGTAATATGATTCCGCTGTATCATAATGAATTAAATACTCGTTACATCACCCAATGCTTTTGCGATTGCTTGTAGCTTTTCCAGCAACAATTTGCGCCGTTCTCCATCTTTGAAGTAGGACAAATCATAATAGAGATATTGGGGCATATTGCGAATTTCTTTCTGCGCTGTGGCCGTTGCCCTGTCTGGAAAATCGTTAAATAGGTTGCGTAGTTCCTCATCAGATTCATGCTCCAAAGCACATTGCAAATCTGGCAAGCAAATTTCAATATTGCATTTGGGCTGGTTTTCATCGGGGAAAATCATCACTTGAAACACGGTGATTTTTCCAACTACACCCCGAAATGCGGGACGCTTGGCACCACAACCAAAAACAATAGAATAGCCGAAATTCGCACAACTGACCTGTAAATCTTCGACCACATCCAACCATGTATGGTCATTGTATATGGTATCGTGATGCTTGAAAATAGGAATGGCCATGGGGGGATCGTAGTGAAAATCTGAAAAGATTGATAGCAACTATACTACCGACTGTAATTGTTGAATAAATTGAACAGCTACGGGAAAATCTTCCATTAATGCAATTCCTGTTGGGGCGACCTTTAGAAATTTTTCGAGAATTTGCGTTTGTTCAGTTTCGCTCAATTGATTCATAAACAAATAACCCTGGGTGCAAAGCACCAAATATGTCGCACCAGTCTGTGTTTTCATTTCCTCAATACACCCCATTCCGGCCAAGCTTTCAATTGCCGCATCAAATGTTTCACAATGAATTTTGGGGTACATACTTGCATAAATGCTACTTTGCGATTCTGCAGCCTTTAATATTTCTTTCCATAATGAAGGCACTTTTGAAATTCGTTTGTTTGCAGCATAAGGCAACGGCATATCCTCCGGAATGTCGTATATTCCAGTTTTTATATTCTTTGTTGCACCTTGAAGATACCCTGCTTCATACCATGCTTTTACTTTCTTCCGACAGTTTTTACCATACTTTTCCGCAAATTGTGTCGCATTCATTCCCATAATTACAACCACTTTCTTTATCTGTTTATATTATACTACATGAGCTGTCCTATAAACGGGACACATCCTGTATTTGAAGGAATTTGTCTTTTTTCTACAGACTGAATAGACATTTTTTCTTATTTATGGTAAAATAAAGGAGAAAGAAAAAGAGAGGAAGCGTGATTTATGGGGCGAGTTTCTACAAAGGAGCATAAAAACAAATACCAAGTACACCGTGAGGAATTGAAGTTATCCAGAGAAAAGGCCAGTGAACTAATGCAAACCATCACTCCAGAGCGCATTGAAAAAATCGAAAATGAAAAAGCAATGCCTTATCCAGATGAAATTTTAGAGATGGCACAAGGCTATAAAGCACCTGGTCTTTGTAACCACTACTGTTCCAAGCAGTGCCCCATCGGAAAACAATATGTGCCAGAAATTAAAATAAAAGACTTGTCTCAAATTGTATTAGAAATGGTGTCCTCCTTGAATTCCATGCACAAACAAAAGGATACACTGATTGAAATTGCCGCTGACGGGGTTATTGATGCAGATGAAATTGAGGATTTTGTCCGTATTCAGGAGGCGCTGGAGAGAATTTCGATTACAGTGGAAACCCTGCAACTTTGGACAGAACGGATGATTGCCAACCAGCATATTGACATCAATATATACAATAAAGTGTCCCCCTTTGTCAAGACAAAGAAATCACATTTCTTAATGAACCAGATAATTCCAATTTTCTCTAAAAAGCAAGGTCAAGTTCCTCATCGTCGCCGTCGTGCTGTGGTAAAGTGGGAAAGCCCAGAAAAGAGTTTCAGTCTCCACGAACATGGGGGGCTTTTCCACTTTTCCACAGCCGCCCTAGGCCGCGAAGCAGCCCCAGAACACCTGCGCGGGCTGGCGGTTATCTAGGCTCTGGTGAGGTC
>JAWXUJ010000128.1:0-4855 GCA_044432765.1 Eubacteriales bacterium
AAGCCTGTATTGCAAAACATATAACACCCATACGCCCATTGCCCTCAAATCCGCGAAAGCGCCGCAACTCGAACCCGCGAACCGACACCTCCTTCTGCTATCGCCTGGCTTGATGCCATTTTATAAAAACAACCAAGCGGATTTTTCAATCTGCTTGGTTGTTCTGCCCATTTTTAGATTTCTATGTTTTTTTCTAGCTATTGTACCATTGGAATCGCTTAACTTAATGATATTGGTGAAAATTTGGACTTGCAACCGCTGTTTAAAAGTGGTATGATAGTCTTATAAAAATTCTAATAAAAAGAGGTATTTATTATGAGTGAATCCTGTTCTGGTAGCTGTAGCTCCTGCGGATCTGATTGTGGCGAACGTAAGGCTGAAAGCCTGTTGGCTGAACAAAATCCCCATTCTAATGTAAAAAAAGTCATTGCCGTTGTCTCTGGCAAGGGCGGTGTGGGCAAGTCCACAGTCACCTCCACCTTGGCAACCGCCGTTCGCAAGGCTGGCAAAAAAGTCGCCATTTTGGATGCCGATATCACTGGCCCATCCATCCCGAAGGCCTTTGATGTCCACGAATGTACCGCCGCCGGGGAAGATGGTTTGGTACCTGCTGTCTCCGAAGGCGGTGTGGAAATCATGTCCATCAACCTGCTGTTGGACGACGAAACCATGCCCGTCCTCTGGCGCGGCCCTGTGCTGGCTGGCACCGTCAAGCAATTCTGGAGCGACGTCATCTGGGAAGATGTGGACTATATGTTCGTGGATATGCCTCCCGGCACCGGCGACGTGCCTCTGACCGTCTTCCAATCTCTGCCCATCGACGGCATCATCATCGTTTCTAGTCCCCAATCACTGGTCTCCATGGTGGTGGCAAAGGCCGTGAATATGGCAAAGATGATGAAAATTCCAGTCATCGGCTTCGTGGAAAACTACAGTTACTATGAATGTTCCGACTGTGGCAAAAAGTTGGAAATCTTCGGCAAAAGCCACCTGGATGCCATGGCAACCGAGTACAACATCCCTGTGTTGGCACGACTGCCCATCGACCCCAAAGTCGCCGAACTGTGCGACGCAGGTAAAATGGATCAAGTAGACTGCCCCGAAATCGCCCCCGCTGTGGCAACCATCCTCGCCCTGTAAAGATGGAAAAACCCTCGATGACCATGGTCGTCGAGGGTTTTTTTAGTTAGGAGTTAGAAGTTAGGAGTTACTTTTGGGGATACGGCTTTTGTTCGTTTGTAATGCCCAACAGATAGTCTACGCTGGTATGATAAAACGCCGCTAGTTGGATTAAAACATCAATGGGGTAGTTTAACACACCAATTTCATATTGAGAATAGGTGTTTTGTTTGATATGGAGATAGTCGGCGATTGTTTGTTGTGTTAAATCCTGGTCGATTCTCAAATTTCGGATTCTTTCAAACTTTAGTACTTCTTTTCGTATATGCTCACCTCATGGATAGTATATGGTGTCTTGATTTCAGATATTGACTTTATCTGAAATCAAGATAATTATAGAAGCGGAGGTGATAATATGCCGGATTATCAAAAAATGTATAACTTTTGACAATAGGCCGTCAGGCCGTTAGGGCAACGCCCTGTTGGCGCAAGCCAACATTGTCAACAGTTACACGGCTTTGGTTCGCCCACAGGGCGATAGCTGCGCAAGCAGCGGGCTGACAACGTCAGCAACCAAAAAGTATACTTTTTGGCACCTGTGATTCTCACAGGCCAGAGCTACGCTCTGTGGGGCTATCGCCCCTGCCAAAGCCGTGTAGTTTGTTGTAAGAGGCTATCGCCTCTCACAGCTACGCTGTGCCCCTCTAGCGAGGGGCTTACAACAAACTATACCACATTGTTTAATAAATTAGTAGATATAATTGAAGAATCACAGGAGTTGCAACAGCAGACAGAGGAACTATATATACAATTACAAGAAAAAGAAAATGAGAGCCAATAGGCTCTCATTTTCCTGTATAATTGGCACTTGCCTGGGATAAAAAGTCTTGGTATTGGAGGATGACGGTTTGGGGGTAGAGGAGTTGGATGTCTTTGCCGAAGTTGGTGACCCAGCTGAAAAACAGGGGGGAGATGGCGATGTCGGTGGTCAAGGTGTAGTGTTCGCCGTCTGGCACCACCATGATGTCCATGCCAAAACGGTCGTAGATAATACCCAACAAGTGCTTGGAAAAGCTGAACTTTACCTTGGTAAATTCTCCGTGAAACATGGAAAAAACGGATTTTCCGTAACTTGATAAGTCCAATACCGCGGTGACAGCCTGGGTGTCTGTAGTCTGGATGGCGGTCATTTTGTCCACCCGGTAGTGGGAGATGCCCCGCTCTGGAGTGGTGGCGATGAGATAGTAGTGGTCGTCAGCCGAGCAAAGGGCGTGGGGGCTGACCTCGTATTTTTTGTTGCGGTACTGCTTTTTATGGAGGATGTCCCAATCAAAATAGCGGAACTGGATGGTGCGCCCGGTGGCGATGGCGTCGTGGAGCTTGTCTACATTGTAATAGATTTCCTCATTGCCGGTTTTCACTCGTCCCGCCATGGTCACCTGCCGTTGGAGCTTGGCAGCCTGGTGTTTGGTGGTGAGAGAGCATAGCTCATCAATCAGTTTTTTGGACTTTTTCCTGGATAAAAACTTGGAAGATTGGCAGGAATCCACCAAAAATCGCAGTTCTGATAGTTGAAAAGGGCGGTCGCCTAGGAAGTATTTCCCTCCTGCGGAGATGATGTCCATACCGTAGTCGGTGAGACAGGCTAAGTCCCGGTAGATGCTCTTCCGCTCGGCGGAGATATCCCATGTCTGGAGATGGTAAATGATTTCCCCTACGGTGACCGGGTGTTCCTCATCGCTATGGCGCTCTAAATAGTCCTTGAGTACCAACAATTTTAACTTTTGATTTTCAGATTTTGCCATGTTCATCACCTCTTTATTACAATAACATAAAATTTGAAAAAAGGAAATGAAAAAAGTAAAGAAATGTGATACAATGTAATAAACTCGAAAGGACTGTGATTTTATGCTGTATTTAGGTTGCCATCTGTCCTCGTCCAAAGGATTTTACGCCATGGGTCAGACCGCACTGTCCATTGGTGCAAATACATTTCAATTTTTCACCCGCAATCCCCGGGGAAGTCGCGCCAAAGCACACGACCCGGTGGATGCCGCCAAATTGGTGGCCTTGATGGAGGAACACCGCTTCGCCCCTCTGGTGGCTCATGCTCCATATACCATCAACCCCTGCTCTGCCGAGGAAAAGACCAGAGAGTTCGCCTTGATGTCCATGGCAGACGACCTGGCACGGCTCCAGGATTTGCCTGGCACCTACTACAATTTCCATCCCGGAAGTCATGTGAAACAAGGGGTGGACGTGGGCATCGATTACATCGTGGAAGCCCTCAATGCCGTCATGTTTGCCGACCAGAAAACCGTGGTACTCCTGGAGACCATGGCGGGAAAGGGCAGCGAAGTGGGGCGTAATTTTGAAGAACTAGCGGAGATTTTGTCCCGTGTTAAGCACCCGGAAAAAATGGGTGTCTGCATGGACTCCTGCCATGTGGCAGACGGTGGCTACGACATCGTCACCGATTTGGATGGTGTTTTGGCAGAATTTGACCGCATTATCGGTCTGGATAAATTGAAGGCCATGCACCTCAACGACAGCAAAAACCCACTGGGCAGTCACAAAGACCGCCATGAGACCATTGGCAACGGCTTTTTGGGTTTGGGTACCTTCGCCCAAATTGTCAACCACCCCTACTTGAAAACCCTGCCGATGGAACTGGAAACACCCAATGAATTGCCAGGCTATCAAGCGGAAATCGCCTTGCTTCGCAGCTTGGAGAGAGAGGAGAATTGTGATGGATGACAAGCAATATCGAGGACGTCTGATACACGCGTTGACCATCATCGGCAGCGGCCTGGCGGTCATTGCAGTTATCATGCTTTTGGAAAACTGGAGCACCTTTAGTGGTGGCATTTCCACTTTTGGTAAGGCTATTTCCTCCCTGATTTACGGTGCGGTCTTTGCCTTCCTGCTCAACCCGTTTGTCCGGTTTGCAGACAAAGGGTTGCGTCCTTTGATGCAGAAAACCAACTTGACGGAAAAACGTGCCAACCGTGTCAGTCGCGCCATTTCGGTGGTTTTTGCGTATATCATCGGCGCCTTGTTGATCTACGCTTTTGTCTCTTTGATTGTGCCTCAACTCTATTTGACCATCTTGGGTTTGGTGGAGACCATGCCAGGCTATTACGCCAATGCGGAAACCTGGATTATGGGCATTTTGGCAGACAACGCCCAGCTCAGCGGCTATGTGGATATTTTTATGGAGCGAGCCTATGACTATGTGGAGAGCTTCATCCACGATGACCTGCTCAGTAGCGCGCAACAGATTATGCTGACTGTGACCAGCTCCCTCTATAGCTTTGTGGTGGGAGCTCTAAATATGGCTCTGGGGCTGATCGCTTCGATTTATATTTTGATGACCAAGGATACATTGCTGGCGCAGAGCAAGAAAATCGTGGTGGCCTGCTTCCGGTCGGGTACCGCCGACGAGCTTATGGAAATCGGTCGGAGAATACACAAGATTTTCAACGGATTTATTGTGGGAAAGTTGCTAGATTCTCTAATTATGGCGATTTTATCCTATATTATCTTACAAATTATGAATATGCCCTTTGCCCTGCTTTTGGCGACTATCATTGGTGTAACCAATGTGATTCCCTACTTTGGGCCGTTCATCGGCGCCGTACCTTGTGCTATTTTGGTGCTGCTGGTCAGCCCCATTCAGTGCTTCTACTTTGTCATTTTCATTTTGATTATGCAACAGATTGACGGCAATATCATC
>JAWXUJ010000129.1:0-4847 GCA_044432765.1 Eubacteriales bacterium
AAGCGGAGGCCACCACGTAGCCACCGGGGCACATACAGAAGGTGTAGGCCGATTGGTCATCATCCAAATGGACTGCCAATTTATAGTCCGCAGGCGGAAGTTGGGCGGTTTGCTTGCCATATTGGGCGGTGTCCAAGTCCTTTTGCAGGTGTTCAATGCGAACACCCATGGAGAAGGGTTTGGCCTCCATGGGCACACCCTGGTCGTGGAGGGCTTGGAAGGTGTCCCGGGCACTGTGGCCTGTGGCAAGGATGAGATTGTCGCAGGAGATTTCATGGTTTTTACCATCTTTTATATAGGAAATTCCAGTGATTTGACTGTTTTCATGATGAATTTCTGACATTTGACAGCCGAATTTCACCTCTGCCCCCAGGGCGATGATGTGGTTACGGAGATTTTTCACCACGTCCATAAGCACGTCCGTCCCCACATGGGGCTTGGCATCCCAGAGGATGTCCTCTTTTGCACCAAACTCCACAAAACGCTTTAAAATCCAACCGATTCTCGGGTTTTTCACCCCGGTGTTCAACTTTCCGTCGGAAAATGTACCGGCGCCACCCTCGCCGAACTGGACGTTGCAGTGGGGGTTCAAGTTGCGGTTTTGCCAGAAGTCGTCCACCATGGCTTTCCGGGTGTCCACGTCGTAGCCCCGCTCTAAAATCAGGGGCTTCAACCCGGCTTCTGCCAGTACCAACCCGGCAAACATCCCGGCGGGGCCGAAACCCACAATCACAGGTCTGGTGGTCAGGTTGGAATCGGTGGGCGGGGCGTAGGTGCTTTCCTTTGCGATGGACAGTTTGGGGTTGCGCAGACGTTTCAGCAATTTCACCTCGTCCTGGTGAACGGTGACATCGATGGTGTAAATCACCTGAATATTGGGCTTTTTGCGAGCGTCGATGGACTTTTTGCACACTTTTAATGCACCGATTTCCAGGGTTTTCACCCGCAAAATCTTGGCGGTCTGTTCCAAAACCGCCCCCATATCCGCCTGATATGGCAGGGAAATATCGCGAATCCGAATCATGTATGGCTCCTTTTTGATGCGTGTAATCCTGCAACATAGCCTGATGACCAAGCCCATTGCAGGTTGAATCCGCCACAGTCGCCGTCCACATCCAGCAGTTCTCCGCAGACGTACAGGTCTGGGTTTTTCCGGCTTTCCATGGTTTCGGGGCAGAAATCGGCGGTATCCAGGCCACCCACGGTGACTTGGCAGTTGGGAAATCCAGTGGTGCCACTGGGGGAAAATGTCCAATCCTTGGCTCTGGAAACCAGAGCTTCCAACTGGCCTGTGGACAGAGTTTTCAAAGGGGTAGCTGGAGAAATTCCAGCACTTTTCACCAAAAGTTGCCCCAGTCGATTATGCAAAATACCGGTGAGTAGTTGGTCTGCCATCAAATTAGGCAGTGCGCGCACCTTGGCAATCAGCCGATTTAAGCAGGTTGCCTCATCCCAATGGGGCACCAAATCCAGGTGGATTTCCAGGGGACGGTGACAGGTGGAAACGGTGCGAGACACCTCGAACATGGCGGGTCCACTGAGGCCGGTTTCCGTGAACTGCACCTCCCCTGCCGTGGAATCCACCACAGACGTGCCACAAGTGACGGTGATGTTCGCCTTGGTGCGGATGCCTTTGAGGGCAGGTCGCGGGTCGTGGCAGGTCAGTTGCACCAGTGAGGGATAAAAGGGTGTGGCCCGATGTCCCAATGACTTTGCAAGGCCGTATCCCAGGTCGGTACCGCCCAGTTTTTCACAGGCTTTTCCTCCGCAGGCCAGGATGAGTTTGTTGCCGAAAAAATCACCGTTTTTCGTTTTTACCAGGTATCCATCGGCTTTTTTCCAGATTTTTGTGACTTCACAGTCCAGTTCCAGTTGGATATCCGACTGCTCCAAGGCCAGTCGCAACACATCCACCACAGAGTTTGCCTGGTCGGAAAAGGGGTAGACCTTCCCCGAAGGCTCCGTCACCGTGGCAAGTCCCAAACCGGCGAAAAAGTCCAATGTTTGGTCTACTCCCAGGGCATCCAGAACAGGTGCGCAGAAGGTGGGATTGTCACCAAAATAGTGACTGGGGTCTGCATGAACGTTGGACAGGTTGCACCGACCGTTGCCGGTAGCTGCCAGTTTTCGCCCCACCCGGGACTGTCGCTCCAGCAAAATGACGCGGCAGTCCGGCGCTTTCACAGCGGTCAAAGCCGCCATCATCCCCGACGCGCCCGCGCCAATAATCACAATATCCATAACCCACCTCTATTTCATGTAACATTATAATGTAGGAAACGATGCCAGTTATACGCAAACAATTATCATCACAAATCCTCCTTATATTATAGCAGGTTGCCAGAAAAAAACAAGGCCATCCTTGCAAAAAAGGGGAAAATGTGATACCATAGAGAAAAGATTTTGGAGGCAGTATGACGGACAAAAAACGACTGATTGAGGGACTTTCCCAGTCCGATGAGGACAAAATCCTACTGGCGCGGGTCTATGACCGGGTGCACAGTGGCATCCAAAAATCGGTGGCGACCGCCTCTTGCTTTCTGGCACCGCGGGAGAGAGCATTGGCAGAGCAACTCCTTGCCTACGACAACCCCACCTTTTGGGGTGGCTACGAAGAGCCAGAGCGAGTGGTCTGTTGCCACGTCCCCGACTACTTCGAGCCGTCGGAGTGGCTGATTGGCGAAGATGCTCCAGTGGTCGCCCTCCGCGCCACCTACTTCGCCAAGGATGAAATCACCCATCGCGACATCCTGGGCAGTCTCATGGGCGAGGGCATCAAGCGAGAGGCCGTGGGCGATATTTTGGTGGGGGTAGGCCAATGCGACCTGCTGGTCACCCGAGAAATCGCCCCTTATTTGTTGCAAAATTGGATGTCCGCCGGGCGCACCAAATTCCGTCTGGCAGAAATCCCCCTGGGCGACATCGCCCTCCCAGTGGTGAGCACCAAAACCGTCCGTGGCACCGTGGCAACCCTCCGACTGGACGGCGTTGTGGCAGAGAGCTTCGGCCTAAGCCGTGGGAAGGCCAGCGGGTTTATCAACGGTGGCAAAGTCACCGTCAACAGCCTCCCCTGTGAAAAAACCGACCGCCAAGTGGCAGAGGGCGACACCATCGCCCTGCGAGGCATGGGCAAAATTGTTCTGGAAACTGTGGGAAACACCACGAAAAAAGGCAGAATTGCCATTGAAATCAAGAAGTTTGCATAATTGCAAAGGAGTACACCATGGAACAAACAAAAATCGACCGCATCAATGAACTGGCTCGCAAGGCCAAATCCGTCGGCCTGACCCCCGCGGAAACCACCGAGCGAGACGCATTGCGGAAGGAATACGTCGCCGCATTTCGCGCCAGCCTGACCACCCAACTGGACAACACCTACGTGGTGGACAAGAACGGCAACAAAACACCCTACGCCCCCAAAAAGTAAATTATGAACTTTTTTTGCCGTCACATCCAGTTCACAGAACCGGGATATACTGAAAAAAACAAGGGAAAGGGCAAGGGGTTCCTATGGTGCAAAATATACAAGAGGCATCCGCGTTCTATGGTGAATATTACCGAAATATTGTAGAAGCTGCCGACTGGGTCTATACCTATTTGGGGCAACTATCCAAAAATAATCCCCAGTTGATTGCCCATGTCTACCACCGCATCAAGTCCGCGGAAAGCATGACGGCAAAACTCCACCTGCGAGAATTGGAAGTCACTCCACACAACGCCGTGTCGGAAATGACCGATGCCGTGGGCTTCCGCATCATCTGCGGATTTCTGGACGACGTGTACCTCCTGGTCAAAGCCATCACCGAGGAGACATCCTGGTGGTCGGTTCGCATGGAAAAGGACTACATCCGCAACGTAAAGCCCAACGGCTACCGAAGCTACCACATCATCCTGGACGTGGCAACAGCCGGCGGAATCATCATCCCGGTGGAACTGCAAATCCGCACCATCGCCCAGGACGCATGGGCCAGTCTGGAACACCAGATGAAATACAAAAAGGAAATCAAAGCCAAAAAGCTGATTGAGCGGGAACTAAAACGCTGCGCCGATGAAATGGCCTCCACCGACATCACCATGCAAACCATCCGAGATTTGTTGGAGGAATTGGAATAAAAAAATCCTAGCATGGCACCCGTAAGGGAGCGCTCTGCTCCTCCCGAAGGCGCTGTACAAAAACTCAAAAACCAATGTAGGGGCAGGGTTCTACTCTGCCCCCGCAACCTAAAAACCTCCACCATTTTACGATAAATGGTGGAGGATTTCAACATTCAGGAGAAGCAGAGCGCTCCCCTACCAGGTTGCGCGTGTTTTGCACAGCTCCTTTGTGCATTATTTGGATAAACAGGCTTTTAATGCTTCTAAAAGTTCCATATTTCCCAGTTCGGCTTCCAACTGGTTGCACAGCTCCAGCGCGATGGCCTGGGACGTGTTTTTGGCCTCCAATTCGTAGAAGCACTGCTTCACGGCATCCACCCGAGCAACGTGCTCGGCATCAGCCTTTTGGTTGGCCTCATCCAATGCCCGGCGCAACTGGTTGACCTCTTTTTTGTGGAGCAGGGATTGTGTCTCAATAAAATCCACCACATCCCCCCGGTGAAAACCGTTGATTGCGGAACGAAAATGGCGCTCTGTTGTCATGGTGATACCTCCAAACGTCATATATTATCACCATTGTACCATGCCCCAAGTGAAAAAACAACGATATTTTTCCACTTTTTGAAAAAAGTGTAAGTTTGTCAATGATGTGAGCCCAAGAAATACGATTAAGTTGTTGGTTTTGTGCCTCGATTTTTCTGACGGAGGGAGGGCGTAGCCCGACTGAAGTCAGAAAAATCGGTCGAGTCCCA
>JAWXUJ010000130.1:0-4843 GCA_044432765.1 Eubacteriales bacterium
AAAGCAATGCAAGCGGCAGACCTTTCGGGACCCCTTTAGGGGTATGCCAGTAAAAAGCCCTTCTAGGGCTTAATCAAGCCTCCGGCTTAGCCGGAGGTTTTGACTGGAGATTAGGCCTTGCCGTCGCAACCCAGGACATCTTTGATTTTGTGGGAAACCATATCCTTGATGGCGGTACGAGCGGGGGACAGGTATTGACGTGGGTCGAAGTGACCAGGGTTCTTGGTGAAGTATTCACGGATAGAAGAGGTCATTGCCAGACGCAGGTCGGAGTCAATGTTGATTTTGCAGACAGCCTTTGCAGCAGCCTTGCGCAGTTCGGATTCGGGGATGCCGATGGCGCCGGGCATATTGCCACCGTATTCGTTGATTTTGGCAACGAAGTCTTGGGGAACGGAGGAAGCACCGTGCAAGACGATGGGGAAACCAGGCAGACGCTTTTCGATTTCATCCAGGATGTCCAGACGGATTTTGGGGTCTTGACCGGGCTTGAACTTGAAAGCACCGTGGGAAGTACCGATGGCGATAGCCAAGGAGTCAACACCAGTACGGGTGACGAATTCTTCCACTTCTTCAGGACGGGTGTAGGAAGCGTCTTCAGCGGAGACGTTGACATCGTCTTCCACGCCAGCCAGACGACCCAGTTCGCCTTCGACGGTAACGCCGCGTTCGTGAGCGTATTCGACAACCTTCTTGGTCAAAGCGATGTTTTCTTCGAAGGAGTGGTGGGAACCGTCGATCATAACGGAGGTAAAACCGCCGTCGATGCAGGACTTACACAGTTCGAAGGTATCGCCGTGATCCAGGTGGAGGCAGATGGGCAAATCGGTTTCAGCGATTGCAGCTTCGACCAATTTCACCAGGTAGGTGTGGTTTGCATACTTACGAGCGCCAGCGGAAACTTGCAGAATCAGGGGAGCATTCAGGTCCTTGGCAGCTTCGGTGATACCTTGGATGATTTCCATGTTGTTGACGTTGAAAGCGCCGATGGCGTAGCCGCCTTCGTAGGCTTTCTTGAACATTTCGGTAGAGTTAACTAGTGGCATAATAATACACACTCCTTCTTATATTTGGCAGTTCCAGAGAAATTCCAGAACAGCAACTTTGAAACTACCTATAGTTTAACAAAAAAATGAGAAAATTTCAATAGCCTAATTTACAATTTCCTAAAAATGTGTTATACTATATTTGTAAAAAAGTGCAATAAAAGTTGCAGACCACTGCAACGGATATGAATTTTTAGGAGGAACAACTATTATGTCTACCATTTTGAAGGGCGCTTGCGTCATTGGTCAATCTGGCGGCCCCAGCGCTGTCATCAACTCTTCTGCTTACGGTGTTATCAAAACCGCACTGGAAAGCGATTGCATCACCAAGGTCTACGGTGCCCACCACGGCATCAAGGGCGTTCTCAACGACGACCTGCTGATCATGGATGAAGAAGACCCCAAGGAACTGGAATATCTGCTCCACACCCCTTCTTCTGCTCTGGGCTCCTGCCGCTACAAAATCGCTGATCCCGATGCGGATGACACCGATTACAAGCGCATTTTGGAAATCTTCAAGAAATACGACGTTCGCTACTTCTTCTACAACGGCGGCAACGACTCCATGGACACCTGTGCCAAGGTCAGCCGTTACATGAAGCAAGTCGGTTACGACTGCATGGTCATGGGTGTTCCCAAAACCATCGACAACGACCTGTTCGGCACCGACCACTGCCCTGGCTTCTCCTCTGCTGCCAAGTACATCGCCACCTCCGTCATGGAAGTTAGCCGCGACGCAAAAGTTTATGACACCGGCATGATTACCATTGTTGAGTGCATGGGTCGTCACGCTGGCTGGCTGACCGCCGCCGCTGCTCTGGCCTCCACCATGGGCGATGGCCCCGACTTCATCTATCTGCCAGAAGTCATCTTCGACATGGAGAAGTTTGTGGCTGAAGTTTCCGCTCACTATGCAGAGCACAAAAACTGCATCGTGGTCGTCTCCGAAGGCATCCACTATGCTGACGGCTCCTTCGTCTCCGAAGCAAAGACCTCCGGTACTGACGGCTTCGGTCACGCTCAACTGGGCGGCCTGGCTGCTACCCTGGCAAACATCATGAAGGAAAAAACTGGCGCCAAGGTTCGTGGCATCGAACTGTCCCTGCTGCAACGTTGCGCTGCACACTGCGCTTCTGGCAACGACATCCAAGAGTCCTTCAACTCCGGCAAGACCGCTGTGGAAGCTGCAACCAAGGGCATCACCGGCAAAATGGTCGGTTTTGAATGCAACCGTGAAAACGGCTACGTCTGCGAAACCAAGCTGTTCGACCTGGACAAAGTTGCAAACTTCGAAAAGAAATTCCCACTGGAATGGATCGAAGGCGGCAACCAAATCGGTCAAGGCTTCATCGACTACGCTCTGCCCCTCATCCAAGGCGAAACCTGCATGGTCAAAGAAAACGGCCTGCCTCGCTTTGCCAACCTGAAAAAAGTGGTTGCAAAATAAGATTTAAACCAAGAAAAACCTGCGAAACAACTGTTTCGCAGGTTTTTTGTATAATTTTTGACAATAGGCCGTCAGGCCGTTAGGGCGAAGCCCTGTTGGCGCAAGCCAACATTGCCAACAGTTACACGGCTTTGGCAGGGACGATAGCCCCACAGAGCGTAGCTCTGGCCTGTGAGAATCACAGGTGCCAAAAAGTATACTTTTTGGCACCGTAGGGACAGGTTGCAACCTGTTCCTACGGTCATTCATCAAAATTAACCCCACAGGGCGGAGAGGGAGGGAATGACTTGTTTTTTGCGGGACATGACCTTGGGGAGGAAACAGGTGTTGTCTACGGTTTCCACGTTGAAGGCCTGCTGGATGGTGTCACTGTCCCCCAGGTAAATCAGGTGGGAGCCAGACAGGAGCACGTCGGTCACCATCAAAATCACGAAGGAATAGGGCTTGTCCTCCATAGCCAACTTCATTTCGCGGAGGAATTCGTCCTTTCGATCCAAAATGGCTTGGGAATCCAGGCAGGTGATTTGTCCGATGGCCAGGTCGTGGCCTGCAATGCGGAAGTCCTTGTAGTCGGAGAACAGCATATCCCGGGCGGATTTTTCACCGGCATTGTCGGCGGAGAAAATCAGCTTGCCCAGGTCTTCCAGAGTTTCACCAGCCATCCGCGCCATCCGCTCGGCAACCCGACGGTCACGCTCGGTGGCGGTGGGGGACTTGAACATGACCGTGTCCGATACAATGGCAGAAGCAATCAGCCCCGCCATTTTGGGGGAGGGCATCAACCCCTTGTCCTGGTAGATGCCGGCAACGATGGTGGCGGTACTGCCCACCGGTTCGTTGCGGAAGAAGATGGGCATATTGGTTTGGATGTCTGCCAGACGGTGGTGGTCAATGATCTCCAAAATCTCGGCTTGATCCAGGCCGGCGACGGATTGGGCGAACTCGTTGTGATCCACCAAGACCACCTTTTTTCGCTTGGGGCGAATCAGATGGAATCGGGACAGGGTGCCCACCACTTTATCGTTGACATCCAAAATGGGGTAGCTCCGGTTTCTGCTTTGGAGGACGGCTTCGCGGACGTCGTCGATGTAGTCGTCCAGGTGGAAGTGGTTCAAATCTTCCGTGTTGCAAACCCGCGCCACGGGCATGGCGTGGAAAATCAGACGAGCGGTGCGGTAGGCATCGAAGGGGGTGGCAATGACACAGGTTTCCCTGGCTTTTTTCAAAATTTCCTCCGGCATGACCCCTTGGCAGACCACCACGCAGGCCACGTTGGCCTCGATGGCCTGTTCCACCACCTCTGGTTGTTGCCCGCAGATGAGGACGGTGTCCTGCCGTGCGAAGAGGGGCACGCCTTGTGCTTGGGGCAGTGCCACCACCACTTCGCCACTGATGGTGTTGACCATATGGCTGTCCCGGGTCAGGATTTTGCCCTCCAACACGCTGAGTAGGTTGAAGATGGGAATGTCGTCCACGTAGCAGTTTGCCATGGCCTCCATGTCGTATTCCGCAACGTCGCCACGGGCAAGCATACCGTACAGTTTGCCCTGGTCGTCTGCCACCGGGATGGCGGGGACGGATTTGTTTTGCAGTTCGTTCCACACCAGATTGACGGCGACAGCGCTGTTGACCACCGGTGGGGTGTCGTATTCCAGATCACGAATTTGGGTGCGAACGTCTTTGATGAACATGGGGGGCACTTTGCCGAAGTGGTTGAGAATCCGCTGGGTTTCGTCACTGATATGACCCAGGCGGGCGGCGGTGTAGCGGTTGTCACCCAGAGCATTTCGCAGGGCGGCATAGGCCATGGCAGACACAATGGAGTCGGTGTCTGGATTTTTGTGGCCTGTGATGTAAATAGATTCCATAGGTTCTCCTTTTGTGTGAACAATATATTGTAGGGAGCCTCGCTCCCTACTCCGGGGCTATCATCAAGTCGGTCATTTGGAAGGTGGTGCAGTCCACCAGACCTCGGTTGGTCAGGCGCAAGTCGGGGAGGCAGGCCAGGGGAATCAGCGCCATGGTCATAAAGGGGGAGGGCATGGTGCAACCCAGGGTGTCCCAGGCGCGCTCCAGGTGTTCCACCATGGTGGCAACTTCTTTGACTGGCGCGGGATTCATAATGCCGGCGATGGGCAGGGGAACGTGCCCTAAAACCTTGCCATCTTGGACGGCGCACATCCCGCCGTGGGATTGAATCAGGGTGTTGGCAGCGAGAGCCATGTCTGCATCGTTGGTGCCGACCACCAGAAGATTGTGGGCATCGTGGGCAACGGTGGAGGCCATGGCACCATTTTTGATGCCGAAGCCTTTGGTGAAGCCGTAACCGAATTTGCCAGTTCCGTGGTGC
>JAWXUJ010000131.1:0-4796 GCA_044432765.1 Eubacteriales bacterium
AAATTTCCTGGGTGATAAAAAATGGGAGCGCCACGAGATGGCAAACACCGCCCTCTCAGCAAAATTTGTGGCAGAGTGTCAACAGAATGACTGCGCCGCCATTGCCAGTCCCCGGGCTGCGGAGATTTTCGGACTGGAAATCCTCCAAAGCCGAATCAATGACCGGATGAACAACTACACCCGGTTTATCGTGGTGGCGGCAGACCCACGGTTCTCCACCGCTGCCAATAAAATCAGCATCAGCTTCACTGTGAGCCACATCCAAGGTAGCCTCTATAAAGTGCTGGAGATTTTCGCCCGGGCGGGGCTGAACTTGGTCAACCTGGAATCCCGCCCCGTGTTGGAGCGGAACTGGGAGTATCGGTTCTTTGTGGACTTGTCCGGCAACCTGCGAGACGACCAGATGGCAGAGGTGTTCCACGGCGTGGAAGAGTTGACCAGTCACCTGGACATCCTGGGCAACTACGAGGCCTGCCTATGAAAAATCTGGTGTTAATCGGCATGATGGGCTGTGGGAAAAGCACCTGTGGCAGGGCTCTGGCTACGGCTTTGGGACGAAAATTTGTGGACACCGACCGGGAAATCGTCCGTCAGGCCGGGATGCCCATTTCCGAAATCTTCGCCACCAAGGGAGAAGCTCACTTTCGCCAGTTGGAGACAGAAGTGGCGAAAAAGTTGAAAAATCGAAAGAATTTGGTAATCGCAACCGGTGGTGGCATGATATTGGCGGAGGAAAACCGCCAATGTTTGCGCGAGAACGGTGTTATCATATTCTTAAACCGGGACCCCTCTGCCATCTTTGATACGGCAGACATGGGCGGTCGCCCGCTGGGACAAGATGGCAAGGCTTCCTTTTTGGAACGGTTCGCCACCCGGGAACCAATCTACCGCCAGACGGCCCATGTGGAAATCACCAATTTCAACTCTGTCCGCCACACTGCGACAGAGATTTTGAAAAAAACGGAGGGAATGTTGTGAAAATTTTGGTCATCAATGGCCCCAACCTGAATTTGTTGGGCATCCGGGAGCCTGGGATTTACGGCGCCATGAACTACGAAGGCCTCTGCGCCATGGTTACAGAAAAGGGCGCAGAACTGGGGGCGGAGGTCACCTGCTTCCAATCCAACCACGAGGGCGCCATCATCGATGCAATCCACGGTGCCATGGGGGTATACGACGGAATCGTAATGAATCCTGGCGCGTTCACCCACTACAGCTACGCCATTTTGGACGCTCTGAAGTCTGCCAAGGTGCCCACCATTGAGGTGCACATCTCCAACGTCCACCAGCGGGAGGAATTCCGCCACAAATCTGTCACAGCCCCGGCCTGCGTGGGACAAATTTGCGGACTGGGAACTTTTGGCTACGTTTTGGCCATACAATACTTTATGGAGCATTGCCATGGCTAGTCAAAAATTAGCGGTGATAGGCCATCCGATTTCTCATAGTTTATCTCCTCTATTACACAATGTAATGTTACAACAAATGGGCTTTGACGGTGTCTATACTGCCGAAAATGTGGTTGTGGAAAACCTGCCATATTGGGTGGAAAAGGTGAGAAATGAGAATATTCTAGGATTCAATGCAACTATGCCTCATAAGGAGCACTTAATTCCGTTACTAGATGAATTGACGGAGGAGGCACGTTTCTATGGTGCAGTCAATACCGTTAGAAACGACAATGGCAGGCTCATCGGGCATAACACCGATGGAGATGGATTTTATGCAATGTTAACAAAACACAGTTTGACATTTTGCGACAAACATGTTATAATCCTAGGAGCAGGAGGTTCTTCCGGGGCGATTTTCAAAAAAGCCATCGCGGCAGGAGCCAAAGAGGTTTATGTACTGAATCGTACCCTGTCAAGAGCTGAGGATTTGTGCCGTGGTATTCCCAATGCCACCGCTTTGGAACTGTCTGCTCCCCTGAATCCCAATGCAGATTTGTTGATCAACACACTGCCTCTGGGCGCAGGCATCGTCCCCAATCGGTTGGATGGCCTGAAAAAGAGTTGCGCTGTGATTGATATTCTCTATGCACCACCAAAAACTGAGCTGCTGTTGGCAGCAGAAGCGCGGGGGATGGTCGCAATCAATGGCCTCGGGATGTTGATTCACCAGGCCATTCTCGCATTCGGATTTTTTTATAGCGTTGTACCCAATGCCATGGAGATGGCTGATATATTATATAAAAAAGTGGAGGAATAAATTATGGAAAAGAAATTTGAACGTTCTATGAGCGACAAGAAGATTTGGGGCGTATGCTCTGGTTTGTCCAAGTATTTCGGCATTAGCAATCCTTGGATTCTGCGTATCGTTCTCTTGGTTCTGACTGCATTCGTTGGCGTCGGCCCCATCGCTTACATCATTCTTCGTTTCGTTATGAAACCTGACAACGCATAAGAGTTGTTTTTTACAAAAGGGAATCCGACTGGATTCCCTTTTGTACATCTTTAGAAGTGAGGTAAATATGATGGAAAAGAAGTTTGAACGCTCCATGGGCGATAAAAAAATTGCTGGTGTCTGCTCTGGCCTTGCCAAGTATTTTGGTGTGGATGTCCAGTTGGTTCGTGTCGTTGCGGTGCTACTGTTTGTGTTTGCATCCAGTGGCCTTTGGGCGTACCTGATTTTGTGGGCCATGATGAAGCCTGATTTTCAAGATGTTCCATAAGTTTTACAAAAAGGGAATCCGAAAGGATTCTCTTTTTCTTTGTTCACAGGTTGTTTTATTGATTTTCTGCCTGTTTTATGATAAAATCATGGTGTATATACTGGGATATGAGGGAGTTTTTATGGGTGGTTTGGATTTTGTAGAACTTTATAATGCCATTTTGCGGTTTGCATTTCCGGCACTTGCCATGGTGGTTCTGTGGCGGTGTGGCAAGTCCCTGCTGGGGTTCCAAAAGGAGCCAGAGCTGTGGGCTTGGCTTGTCCTGCCCTCTGGTGACCGGATGGCGGTGACTCACTGGGAGAACCTGATTGGCCGCCACAAAAGTTGCGATTTGCGGTTGGAGTACCCCACCATCTCCCGGAATCATGCCGTTTTGACCCGATATGATGACGGCAGTTGGACGGTCAGTGACGTAGGCTCCAAGGGAGGCGTAGAGGTCAACGGCAAGGATGTCTCCTTGAAAGCCGTGGAGTATGGCGATGTGATTTCCTTGGGCGGTGTGGCCTGCACACTGGTCAAGCTGTCCAAATCGGAAGAGCAGGAACAGGCCACCACCCGCACCAGAGCCGGACGGATGTTCAGCCCTGCCATGACATTGCTTTACGTCACGTTATTTGAAATTTTAACATCTCTTCAATTTTTGCTCACCGCGGAGGCGGACAACATTCCCACTCTCTTGATGGCCTTTGGTGGCCTGATGGCTTTGCAGTGGGTGCTGTTCTGGAGTTTGCGCGCCATGGGGCGGACAGGCTTTGAGGTGGAGACCTTGGCCTTTTTCCTGACTAATATGGGCCTGGCGGTGGTGGCATCCTCTGCGCCGTCGGAGTTGGAAAAACAGTTGATTTCCATTGCCCTGGGTGTGGTGCTGTTCCTCCTTGTGGGCTGGTCTTTGCGGAATTTGGAGCGGGCGAAGAAAGTGCGTTACATCGCCGCTGTGGGCAGTATTTTACTCCTGGCTTTCAACCTGGTTTTCGGCACAGAACAATACGGCGCCACCAACTGGATTTACATTGGTGGGATGTCCTTCCAACCTTCAGAGTTGGTCAAGGTCTGCTTTGTTTTCGTAGGCGCATCCACTTTGGATCGTTTGTTGGCAAAACGAAACCTTATACTGTTCATTATCTATTCAGCACTGATTTGCGGTTGCTTGGGGCTGATGAACGACTTTGGCACCGCACTTATTTTCTTTGTGGCCTTCCTGATTGTGGCCTATCTCCGGTCTGGCGATTTTGCCAGTTTGTCTCTTATCTGCGCCGGGGTGGGCTTTGGCGGGTTTATGCTACTGCGGTTCAAGCCATATGCCATGGCTCGATTCGCCTCCTGGGGCAATGTCTGGGCTGACGCATTGGACGGTGGGTTCCAGCAGACTCGTTCCATGATGTGCATTGCCTCCGGTGGCCTCTTCGGCCTGGGGGCAGGGAGAGGGTGGCTGAAATACGTTGCCGCCGCCGACACCGATCTGGTGTTCGCCTTCATCGCCGAGGAGTGGGGCTTGATTTTGTCTTGTATTTTGGTGGTGACCATTCTCTTTTTCGCCGTTTTTGTGGCAAAATCCGCACCGGTGGCGCGGAGTAGTTTCTACACCATCGGCGCCACCACCGCGGCGGGGATTTTCGTCATGCAGGTGATGCTCAACGTGTTTGGCACCGTGGATTTACTGCCCCTCACCGGCGTGACCTTCCCATTTGTTTCCAATGGAGGTTCCAGTATGCTGGCTTCTTGGGGGCTGTTGGCCTTTATCAAAGCGGCAGATACCCGCCGAGGTGGCAGTTTCGCCGTCGGCTCTCCAGAGTAAGGAGTTTATATGAAAAAAGTTGCATTTCGAGGGGCACTTGCCCTGATACTCAGCGGTATTTTGATGGTAGGTTTGGGAGTTTTCCTAATTTCCTACTTCGTCAGTGGCCAGGACTGGGTCACCTTTTCCGGTAGTCCCCACGTTTACACCGGCGGGAATCTCAACGCGGGCATCATCCAAGATCGAGATGACGCCGTCCTGTTGGACACATCCGACAGTCGGGTTTATGCCCAAGACCAAACCTTGCGGGAAGCCACCCTCCACTGGTTCGGCGACCGGGAGGGTTATATTGGCGCGCCGATGTTGACCTACTACGCCGACGATTTGGTG
>JAWXUJ010000132.1:0-4788 GCA_044432765.1 Eubacteriales bacterium
GGTGACCATGTATGGGCTGATGTAGCCACGGTCAAACTGCATACCTTCCACCACTTCCAGGCTGGTTTCAGCGGTTTTGGCTTCTTCGATGGTGATAACGCCAGCGGAGGTGACCTTTTCCATGGCCTCGGCAATCAGCTTGCCCACTTCTTCGTCACCGGAGGAGACTGCGCCGACGCGGGCGATGTCTTCGGAGCCGGAGATGACTTGGGAGTTTGCCTTGATGGTTTCCACAGCCACGGCAACGGCTTTTTCGATGCCCTTACGCATGACGATGGGGTTTGCGCCGGCGGTCAGGTTTTTCAGGCCTTCCCGGGTGATGGCTTGTGCCAGCAGGGTGGCGGTGGTGGTGCCATCGCCAGCCACGTCGTTGGTCTTGGTGGCAACTTCGCGAACCAGTTGTGCGCCCATGTTTTCAAAAGCGTCTTCCAGTTCAATATCTTTTGCGATGGTCACGCCATCGTTGGTGATCAGGGGACTGCCGAACTTTTTGCCCAGCACCACGTTGCGGCCTTTGGGGCCCAGGGTGACTTTGACGGTGTCAGCCAGTTGGTTGATGCCAGATTCCAAAGACTTGCGAGCTTCCTCGCCATAAACAATTTGCTTTGCCATATTTATAAATCCTCCAATATTTTAATTAACGATTAACAATTAACAATTAACGATTAGGCAGTGGATAAACCCAAAACCATTACAATGAACGCTCCCGACCGCAGGCGAAATTGTTCATTGTTAATCGTTAATTGTTAATTGTTTTACTCAACGATTGCCAAAATGTCGGATTGCTTGACCAGGGTGTAGTCTTCGCCGTCCAGACGGACTTCGGTGCCGGTATATTTTGCAATGATGACTTGTTGACCGACTTTGACAGTCATTTCCACTTGGTTGCCGTCAACCAAACCGCCAGGGCCTACGGCGACGACGGTGGAGAAGTCGGCCTTTTCCTTGGTAGCGGTGGAGAGAATGATGCCAGAGGCAGTTTTGGCCTCTGCCTGGACTGCTTTCAGCAGTACGCGGTCAGCTAAGGGAGTCAATTTCATAAGAGTACCTCCTAAAAATTTTCGTGGCGGGTTCGCCAGAATTATATATTGTGTCGTTTTAGCACTCTTTGCGCCCGAGTGCTAACAGTACCTATTATAGCACAAGTTTTCAATTCTGCAAGAGGAAAATTGGAGAAAAATAAAAAATATTTTGTGAACACAGGCGGTGCTAGGGTCTGCAAGGCTCCTTTTTGAAAAGGCGCTGTCACCTTGCTGGCTGAAGATTAGATTTGTCGATGGTTTGCAACACCGAATCCTCCGCCCACTGCGGTGGGCACCTCCTTTTCAAAAAGGAGGCCTTGGGTCGCACCCACTGGATGAACAAATCGCAATGCTTTGGGCATCACCGCGAAGGTGGCGGTGGTTCCCAACACGGCTTCGCCGTCCAGGTTGAAGATGGTTTCCTCTGGACTGGTGACGGTGATGGATTTGCAACGGTAATGGGTGACCAGGTTGGGCAAGTCTCGGAATTGTCCCTTGGCGAACTTACCCACCACCTTGGCAACGGTGAGCCGGGACACCGGGGCGATGACCAATACGTCCAGAAGGCCGTCATTCAGCTCCGCTTGGGGAACTGGGTTGAAGCCACCGCCGTACCACCGTCCATTGGCAATGCAAATCAAGGTCTGGTTGCCGTAGATGGGGGACTGGTCATCGATTTGATAGGTATAGGGGGCGTGCACCCCTCTGCAGACGTGGTAGATGGTGGATAAAATGTAGGCACCGAAGCCGCCCACCAAGGGGAGCCGTTTGAACCGCGCCACATCGGTGCCAATGCGGGCATCCAGTCCTACAGAGCAGATGTTGTTGGCCACGTGCTCTCCGCAACTGATGATGTCCAGAGCAGTTTCTTCGCCATCTATTAAGTTTTTCAGGGAGGAAAAGGCGGCGGGGTCCGAAAAACTTTTGATAAAGTCATTGCCGGTTCCGGCAGACAGGACGGTGACTGCCACATGGTGAAACCCGGCGCAACCTGCAACCACCTCATGGAGGGTACCGTCGCCACCGCAACCGTAAATCCTCCCGGGACGGCCTTCCAGACAAAAATCCCGCGCCAATTCCGTGGCATGGCCTGCATATTGGGTCAACGCCACAGCATAGGTATCTTGGGGGCGGTTTTCAAACACGGCTTCAATCTGCCCCAAAATACCAGCAGAGCTGTCCCGCTTCCCCGCCTTGGGGTTGATGATAAAATAGTGGTGCATAAAAAACCTCCGGTTTTTTGATTAACGATTAATAATTATTCATTATTCATTACATATCAAAGGTACATATACAGGTCACATTTGATCATGCCGTTATAGAGTTTGCGCTTTTTACTGGCTTTTTTACCGTAAAAATGTTCAAATTCTGGTTCCGAGGAGATGATGTATTTTTTGAAGTCAGGGGCGGCGTGAGCCCATTGTTTGCCCATGTAGCCGTAGAGCTTTTGGGCGGATTTTTGTTCCATCATGCGCTCGCCATAGGGCGGGTTGCAGATGATGATGCCGCTTTCTGCGGGCATGGTGGAGCGGGTGGCGTCTGCCAGGGAGAATTCAATCAGGTGGTCAACACCGGCCTTTTTGGCGTTGGACTTGGCGATTTCCAAGGACTCAGGATCGTGGTCACTGCCGTAGATTTTGTAGTCCCCGCGATATTCCCGCTCCATGGCGTTCTTCCGTTCATCCCGCCAGATTTGGGCGGGGACGCACTGCCATTTTTGGGCGGCGAAGCCACGCGCCAAGCCGGGGGCGCGGTTCATAGCCGCCAAAGCGGCCTCGATGACGATGGTGCCAGAGCCGCAGAAGGGGTCGACAAACACATCTTTGCCACGGTAGCGAGCAAGGGTGACCATGGCGGCTGCCAAGGTTTCACGGAGGGGGGCAGCGTTGCCCACAGCCCGGTAGCCACGTTTGTGAAGACCGGCACCGGAGGTGTCCAAGAACACATCCACTTGGTCTTTCATAATGGAGAACTGCATTTGGTAGGTCTCACCGGTTTCGGGGAGCCAAGACAGTTGATAGTGCTTGCCAAGGCGCTCAACAGCGGCCTTTTTGATGATGGATTGGCAGTCGGGGATGGAGTGGAGTTGGGAGTTCAGGCTGTGGCCTTTCACTGGGAAAGCCCCCTCTTTGGGGATGAAGTTTTCCAGAGGCAATGCCTTGATGCCTTGGAACAGTTCCTCGAAGCTGGTGGCGCGGAAGCTGCCCAGTCGCAATAGGACACGTTCGCCCATGCGGAGACGGATATTGGCTCTTGCCATCATAGTAAAGTCTCCATCAAAGAAAACGCGACCGTTTTCCACCACCACGTTTTCGATGTTCATGCGACGAAGTTCGTCACCCACCAAGCCCTCCAGGCCAAAGAGACATGGCACACAAAATGTATATTGATTCATAAAATTTCCTTTCCTTTGCAGGCTGTATTTAACAGCCAAAGGCTCTCCCTTTGGGAGAGCTGGCAGCGAAGCTGACTGAGAGGGCGTGGCACAGATGCCCTCTCCGCCCGTTGCGACGGGCACCTCTCCCAGAGGGAGAGGCATGGTTATATGCACATTTTTTCACTATAAGTATACAATATAATTCATAAAATAGCAAATCTTTTTCGGAAGGTTTACACATTATTCATTTGCAAAATTGCAAAACTATAGTATAATAGAACCAGAATATGTGAAAGGAGTGTGATGCTATGGGTGGAGAAGCTATTTTTTGGCTGGTGCTCACCGTCTGCATGGGCGTTTTAGAGGCCGCAACCGTCAATCTGGCATCCATTTGGTTTGTTGGAGGAGGGCTGGTCGCGTTCATCATGGCTTTGTTTGGTGCGCCTTTGGTTGCCCAAATCATCGTGTTTTTGGCGGTGTCTGTGGCACTGCTCCTACTGTTTCGCAAGACATTGTGGGAGGCCACAAAGAAGAACACAACCCCCACCAATGCGGATCGTTTCATCGGAAAAACCGCCATGGTCACCGCGTCTATCGACAACATCCAAGGCACTGGCACTGTGAAAATCGGCGGTATGGAATGGACGGCCCGCACCAAAGACGGCGCGCCCATTGAAGTCGGCACCCAAGTCGTGATCCACACCATCGAAGGTGTTACCATGTATGTCACCCCCGCTCCTGTGGCGGCTGTGGCACAAGGATAAAAGAGAGTAAAAGGAGAAATAAATTATGGATTTTTATGGTATTTCTACATTCATCGGCCTGCTCATCCCCATTGTGATTATTTTAATCATCGTCGCCCGCAACATCGTCATCGTGCAACAGTCCAAGGCCTACGTCATTGAACGTCTGGGCGCATTTTCCACCGTCTGGCAGGTGGGCATCCACTTCAAGATTCCCTTCATTGAGAGAATCGCCAAGAAAATCAGCTTGAAAGAACAGGTCATGGACTATCCTCCCCAACCTGTTATCACCAAGGACAACGTCACCATGCAAATCGACACCGTCCTCTACTTCCAAATCACCGACCCCAAGCTGTACACCTATGGTGTGGAATACCCCATGTCCGCCATCGAAAACCTGACCGCCACCACCCTGCGTAATATCATCGGCGATCTGGAACTTGACCAAACCCTGACTTCCCGCGATGTCATCAACACCAAAATGCGGGCCATTTTGGACGAAGCCACCGACCCCTGGGGCATCAAGGTCACCCGTGTGGAACTGAAAAACATTCTGCCTCCACAGGACATCCAAAACTCCATGGAGAAGCAAATGAAGGCCGAACGCGATCGTCGCCAAGCCATCCTCCAAGCCGAAGGCTCCAAG
>JAWXUJ010000133.1:0-4753 GCA_044432765.1 Eubacteriales bacterium
TGGTCGTTGTGGCTCCGCTCCATCTCCTCTGCTAGACCTTCCATCTTTTTGCGGATGTCGTAGATTTCCCGGTAGGCGGCTTTTAGCACATCCTCCACGGTGTAATCCAGGGGATAAACTGGAATTTGAGAGATTAAACCCAACTTTTTACCGTTTGCAATGAAAATCTCCCCGGTGTCGTAGTCGATTTCCCCTGTGAGAATTTTAAACAGGGTGGTTTTGCCTGTGCCGTTGCGACCCATGATGCCGACACATTCCCCTTCTTGTATGTCAAAGGACAGTCCGTTCAGCAGATTCACATCCACGTCATAGGACTTGACCAAATTTTTTACCGATAAATCTATCATGCTTCGTTCCTCATATATTGAAAAAATTCCTCTCGATTGTAGAGGATATTCAGTGCATCCAACAGGGCATTTGCCCCTAAATTGGTTGGAATTTCTAATTTTTCCATCAATTTCTTTCGTTTTTCACTGCTACCCGCCCCGCCGTTTAGACCCAGTTCAAATAAATCCAGCTTGGTGATGGGCTGGCTGTTCGCCAGGGCTTCCTCCCCGACGATGGTGGCGCCGGCATTGCGGAGGGCGTTGACCAGCACTTCCCGGCTCATGCCCTCTACGCCCACGGTGCCGGCCTTGGAAGGAGCGATTTTCCGCTTTTCCTTGCCCAGGATTTCCGGGATATAGCCGTGGCGCAAGTGTTCTTTTGGGATGGCACCCCGCAGGTAATTGCGGATGACCAGTCCAGCACCGTCAGAATCTGTCAGGATGATAAGTCCCCGCTTTTTGGCAACTTGCCGGAGGAATCCCAACATTTTTTTGTTTTTCAAGATACCAAACCCATGGGTTTCAAAGATGGGGGCGTCTACAATTTGAGATAGGGTGTTCTTGTCGTAACGCCCCTCCACCACGATGGCTTCGCGAATTTCAATCATCGTCTGGCCTCCTGCGCAATGGACAGTAGGAGCAATTCAAGCAGTCGTTCCGGGTTATCCCGGGAGGTTTTCATGGCTCTGTCCGTCTCCAAACAGTGGGCCACAGCGGCTTTACAAAACTGAGGAGACCGCTTACCCGCTACGTTCATGGTCAACCGCGCGGCATATTCCCCCATGGAGCAAAGTTTCGCCAAATAGTCCGACCCTTTTCCGCAGGACATCACCTTTTTCGCCCAGTACATCCTGCGCATTTGACTGGAGATGGCGCCCAAAACCAAGGTTGGTTCCTCCTGCATTTGGAGGACTTCCCGCAATTTGATGATTGCTCTTTCATAGTTGCCATCGGCGATGGCATTGGAGATGTCGAAGCTGACCGCATTGAGGGTAGGCTCCACCACTGCGTCCACATCCTGTTTGGTGATGATGTTGCCACTGGCGTAGGCGATGAGTTTTTGCATTTCAGAACCCAAGGCCACCATGGAGTTGTCCTTGAGGAAGGCCAGGTGGTCGCAAGTTTGGGTGTCGATGTCCTTGCCCCCCGCCACTGCGTGGCGACGGAGCCAGGTGCGAAGTTCAGAGGTGGTCTGCTTGGCAAAGGCCAGTTCCACCGCCGACGACATGGCGGTATGGAGTTTTTTCAGCCGTTTATCCGCCTTGAAATTCTCTGAAAAGTAGAAAACAAGGCAACAATAGTCGGGTAAATCCGACATCATAGCGATGATTTGTTCCCGCTCTGGCTCTCTGGCGCTGTAGGGGTTGACATCCCGCAGTTCCACCAAGGTACGTTCCGCCATCATGGGCATGGCCTCCACGCTTTCGGCAATCCGCCCCCAGTCCAGGTTTTCGGCGGTAAAGCGGTGGTGATTGAACACACTGGTGGTGTCATCTAACACTTTCTTTTTCAGCCGGTCGAAGTAGTAGGATTTCAAGTAATCCTCCTCGCCGTAAAACAGGTAGCACTTTGCCAAGTTTCCACTTTTCAGATGGTCTTTGATGGGCTGATAACTGCCCTTTTGCGTTTCTTTTTTCGCCATGTCCTCACCTCCTGATGGTAATGTTGCCCTGAATGTCCGTGCGGTAAACCCTTGCCCCAGTGGCGGCAATTCGTTCCAACACCACATCGCTAGGGTGTCCGTAAAGATTGTCCTCGCCTACGGAAATCAGCAGGGTTTCCGGGCAGGTGCGTTGTAAAATGGAAAGACTGGTGGAGGTTTCCGAACCGTGGTGACCTGCCACCAGTACCTCCAAATCAGGGATATCCTTTTGGTAGACCAAGGCCTTTTCGGCGCTGACACCCATGTCCCCAGTCATCAATGCGTCGTAGTCCCCCATAGAGACCAAAAGTGCCAAACTGCTGTCGTTGCTGTTTGCAAGGCTGACAGGGGCATAAAGTTGGGCGGTTGCACGGCCTATGTGCCACAAGATATCTGTGTCCACATGGATGATTTCCACCCCTTGGGCTTCTGCCACCTCTACAATCTGGGCTTCCATGGTGCTTTCGCCGTCATATGGTGGCAAGTACAGCCTGCGTATTTCGGTGCGTTCCAGAAGATAAGGTAGCCCGCCGGCATGGTCGCTGTCGTAGTGGCTGATGACCACCGAGTCCAAGCCGAACCGGCTGATGGTTTCTAGATACCGCGCCACTTCCTCCCCCGGATTGTCCACGGAGCCACCGCAGTCATAGAGGATGGACTCGCCGTCGCTTTCCAAGTAGATAGACTGCCCCTGTCCCACATCCAACATGGTCATGGTGAGGTCTTGACTTCGATACTCCCATGCGCTGAAGCCATAGCACCCCACCAACATGACCGCCACAGAGAATGCCAAGAGAACCAGGCTATTCTTCTCCTTGGAGACCAAGTAAAACAGAGAAATACAGAAGAAAAACAGAGCGAGAATCACCATGTAGCCATTGTTGGTGAACACGGCGGCATAGGGAATTTTCGCCAATCCGTTGGTGACGAAGATGATGTATTCCACCAACCACTCCAAGGGTGTCATCAGCACCGTAGCCACCGCCGGCAATCCCATGCCCATAATAACCACAGGCAAAGCCAGGCAAAATAACAGGGCAACCGCTGGCTGAATCAGCATATTAGACAGGGGCGAAATGATGGAAAACACTTCAAAATAATAAGCGCCTAGTACCACAGTGGCGGGTATAACCGCCAGACTACAGCAGAAGGGCTGTCCCAAAATCCCCACCAACACGCCCACCAGACGACTCTTTTTCCGCCAAATTTTCACCTTGGAATGGTTCCAAATGGGCTCGTACAGATTGGCCGTAAAGAGACAGATTAGCGCTACCGTGGTAAAGGAAAACTGGAGGGAAATGCTATAGATGGCGAAGGGATTCTCCGCCAAAATGGCAAGTAGCGCCCCCAAAATTGAGGTTGCAACGTCCCGCTCTCGCCCCACGATGGGTGCCATCAACAGAAATGTAAACATGACCGCAGACCGAATCACCGAGGGTTTGCCACCCACCGCCACGGCGTAGAACCAGATGACCGCCAGGGTCAAAAATGCCCCACGTCGCCCTCTGCCCAGGAACAGGACCAGAAGGGTCATAAGCATGGAAAAGTGCATCCCGGAAATGGCGACGGTGTGGTTGGTGCCGATGATGGCCATGTTGTTGTAAAACATATCCGACAAATAGTCAGACTCTCCCAAAAGGAGTGCGTGGAGATAATTGCTGGTGGTTTCATTGGCAATCACCGGCAACATTTCTCGGATTTTCTGGGCAAAACAGGCGGGATAGTAGATAAAATCCACAGATTCCGGGGAAATACAGGTGAAATCATCACCTTTATAGTTGGCGGTAAAGTCGTAACCCAGGGCTTTTTTCCACAGGTTGTCCCAGTCTCCATAGGTGGAATTGGCCTTGATGCGGCAAGTGGCGGTGATGGTATCCCCTGGGGAGATTGCCACGTCGTCGGAAAAATAGAGCCAACCTTCACATCCGTCCAGGGAGACAAGAACCATATATCCGTAGGCCGATTCCTCGCTGAAATCGGTGGCAACCATGGTGACCAGTTCCTCATTTCCCTCGTTGCATTGGTTCCAGTCCTGTTGCTCTGTTTCCAAATGTTGGAGCCATACCAAACAGACGCAAAGGCCTAGCATTCCACAGCCTATGCGCTTGCAATGGGTTGGTTTCAGGAAAACCAAGGCCAGTGCCACCAGGGTCATGAGGCCGTATTGCCACCAAATCAGTTGGGTGGGTGCGTTGCCTAAAATGGACAAAGTCGCCAGGGCAAATCCCACGGCAAACCAACCCAATTTCCGCATACGTCCCCACCTCCTTGAACCTTTAGTATATCACAGCTTAGGTCATTTTGGCAAGATGCTGTACAAAAACGCTAATTTCGCAACTGTAGGGGCGAGCTTTGCTCGCCCGCAACGTTCCAAACTCGTACGATTTTATGATAAATGGTACAGATTTGTTGGTTTGCGGGCAAGCGCGGCTCGCCCCTACATTTGGTTTTTGCGTTTTTGTACAGCGCCAATATAATTTATGCAAATCCACCCAGTGTTTTGCCGGAGAGGATGTGGAAGTGGAGATGGTGAACAGTTTGTCCTGCGGACTCGCCACAGTTGGTAACCACCCGGAAACCGTCCAGTTCCAAATCCTTGGCGATTTTGGCGATGACAGTGAAAATATGACCGACAATGGTGGCATTTTCTGCCGTAACCTCTGCGGCAGAGGCGCAGTGTGCCTTTGGAATCACCAGAATGTGGGTGGGTGCCATTGGTGCCACGTCGTAGAAGGCCATGCAAATGTCGTCCTCATAGACCTTTTTGGAGGGGATGTCCCCTGCG
>JAWXUJ010000134.1:0-4745 GCA_044432765.1 Eubacteriales bacterium
AGGAATATTTGATGGACACCCACACCGCTGTGGCACAGACCGTCCTCATGGACTACCGCGTGGCCACCGGTGACGACACCCAAACCCTGGTGGTTTCCACCGCCAGCCCCTTTAAATTCAGCGATAGCGTCCTCTCTGCTCTGGGGGAAACCGTCCACAAGGCCGGCACTGCCATCCTGGGTCAACTGACCGACAAAACCGGCGCAAAAGCCCCTGCACCTCTGGCAACTTTGGAGGGCAAAGCTGTTCGTTTTGACCAGGTTTGTGAAAAAGCAGACATGGTCAAGGCCGTTGGGGAGATGCTGGCCTAATGGCACTCTACGCCATTGGTGACCTCCACCTGTCCCTGGGCACGGACAAGCCCATGGACGTATTCGGCGGGGCTTGGACAGGCTATGTGGACAAGCTGAAGGCGGGGTTCTCCGTCATTCAGCCAGAGGACACCACCGTCCTTTTGGGGGACATCAGCTGGGCTCTGGGGCTGGACAAGGCACAGGCTGACTTCGCTTGGATCAACGAAATTCCCGGTAAAAAAATCATTTTAAAGGGAAATCACGACTACTGGTGGACGACAGCACAAAAATTTTACAATTTCTGCAAAGAAAATGACTACCAAAATATAGAACTGCTCCACAACAACTGTCACATCTGCGAAGACATCGCCATCTGCGGGACGCGCGGTTGGTTTTTCGAGGAGGATAGGGCGGGCACCCACAACGAAAAAGTCTACAAACGAGAGATGATTCGCTTGGAAACCTCCCTAAAAGAGGCAGGAGAAAGAACAAAATACTGCTTTTTGCACTACCCACCCCGGTATCGCAATTATCGGTGTCCAGAGATTTTACAGCTGTTGAAAGACTACCACGTGGAGCGTTGCTACTACGGTCATCTCCACGGTGATAGCCACAAATTGGCACTGGAAGGCCACTTCGATGGTACGGATTTTGCCCTTGTGGCGGCTGATTTTCTAAAATTTCAACCAAAACTCGTATTTTGAAAAAGAAATTTCAAAAAAACAGTGGAAATTTTCTAACTTTTCTGTTAGAATAGTACGGCATATACAAAGGTGATTTATGGTCGCATGAGCGGCCCACCATATAGGAGGAAACACAAACATGAACGTAAAAAGCGTGGAACAAGAAAACGGCAAGGCTAAAATTGTCGTAGAAATCGACAAGGCCGCATTTGAGGCCGCCATCAACACCGTGTTCCAAAAGAACAAAAAAAGCATTATGGTCCCCGGCTTCCGCAAGGGCAAGGCTTCCCGCATGGTCGTGGAAGGTATGTACGGCTCCCAAGTTTTCCATGAGGATGCCATCAACGAAATGTTCCCAGATGTCTACACCGCTGCAGTGGTTGACCAAAAGATCAAGGCTGTTGGTATGCCCAATGTGACCAACATGGAATACGCCGAAGACGGTGGCGTCATTCTGACCGTGGAAACTGAACTGTTCCCCGAAGTCGTTCTCGGCGACTACAAGGGTCTGGAAGTTGTCAAAGGCGACGTGGTTGTGGAAGCAACCGAAGTGGACGCTGAACTGGCTAAAATGGCAGAGCGCAACGCCCGCATCGAAACAGTGGAACGTCCCATTGCGGATGGCGACACTGTGGTCTTCGACTTTGAAGGTTTCGACAATGGCGTGCCCTTTGAAGGCGGTAAGGCTGACGGCCACTCCCTGAAAATCGGCTCCGGCCAATTTGTCCCCGGCTTTGAAGAGGCTCTGATCGGCCTGTCCGCTGGTGACGAAAAAGACATCGATATCACCTTCCCTGAAAACTACACCCCAGAACTGGCTGGCAAGCCTGTTGTGTTCAAGTGCAAAATCCACGAAGTCAAAGAGACTACCACCCCTGTTTTGGATGACGAATTTGCAAAAGACGTCTCCGAATTCGACACTTTGGAAGCTCTGAAAGAAGACATTCTGGCTGGCCTGGTGAAAACTCGCCAAGAAGCCATGGACAAGGATTTTGAAAATAACGCCATCGGCGCTGCTGTTGCCAACATGACTGTCACCGTTCCCTCCGCCATGATCGAGGAACAAGTGGACAAGCAACTGGAACAATTCTCCTATCAACTCCAAGCCAGTGGCATGACCATGGAAGACTATGCCAAAATGATGGGTGGCGACATGAGCGCCATGCGTACCAATATGCGCCCCATGGCTGAGAACACCGTCAAGACCAACTTGATGCTGGCTCAAATCGCTGAAACCGAAGGCTTCACTGTCTCCGATGAGGAAATCGAAGCTGAATACGAAGCGATTGCAAAGCAATATGAGATGGAACTGGACAAGGTCAAAGGTCTGTTGACTGAAGACAGCCTGAAGTCCGACATGGTCTCCAAGAAGGCTGTCACCATCATCACCGAAAGCGCCGTTGCCATCACCCCAGCTGAAGGCGAAGCCAAGGCTGAAGCCGCTGCAAAGCCCGCCCCCAAAAAGCGCGCTCCCAGAAAGAAAAAAGAAGTCGCACCTGTGGAAGAAGCCCCTGTTGAGGAATAATTTTCCCTTTCCACGGTTAGACTGTTTTATCTAACCCTAAATGAAGGAGATTTGCTTTTATGAGTTTAGTGCCAATGGTAGTCGAGCAGACCAGCCGAGGAGAGCGTTCCTATGACATCTTCTCCCGCCTGCTCAACGACCGCATCATCATGTTGTCCGAAGGGGTCAACGACGCAACAGCCAGCCTGATTGTTGCCCAGCTTCTCTATTTGGAAGCCCAAGATCCCGACAAGGACATTCAATTCTATATCAATTCCCCCGGTGGCTCCGTCACCGCGGGTATGGCCATCTATGACACCATGCAGTACATCAAGTGCGATGTTTCCACTATCTGCATCGGCATGGCCGCCAGCATGGGCGCATTTTTGCTGTCCGCCGGCACCAAGGGCAAGCGCATGGCGCTTCCCAACGCGGAGATTATGATTCACCAGCCCTCTGGCGGTGCACAGGGTCAAGCCTCCGACATCAAGATTCAGGCGGAGTGGATGCTCCACACCCGCACCAAACTGAACAAAATTCTGGCTGAAAACACAGGCAAATCTGTGGAACAAATCGCCCTGGATACAGAGCGCGACAACTTCATGCCAGCCGACGAAGCCGTGGCCTACGGTCTCGTCGACAAGGTTATCTCCAAGCGGTAATCTATAACCCCACAGGGTCGGCTTTGACCCTGTGGGCAACTGTAATTTTCAAAGAGGAGGGCAAACCATGCCCCGAAACGAAGAGCGTCCCATCCGTTGCGACTTCTGTGGCAAGTACCAAGATGAAGTGCAACGAATCATCGCAGGACCCAGCGTCTACATCTGCAACGAGTGTGTTGCCCTTTGTAGCAACATCATCAACGAAGAGATGGAAGTCTCCGAGGAACTGGCACCTGCCATTGACATTGACGGTGCATTGCCTACACCCAAAGAAATGAAAACTTATATGGACAACTACATCATCGGTCAGGATCGCGCCAAAGTCGCCCTGGCTGTGGCTGTCTATAACCATTATAAGAGAATCCGCCACGGCGACAGCGGGGAAGTGGATTTGCAAAAATCCAACATCCTGCTGATTGGCCCCACCGGTAGTGGTAAAACCCTGTTTGCCCAAACCCTGGCCAAGATTCTGGACGTGCCCTTTGCCATCGCCGATGCCACCACCTTGACCGAGGCCGGCTACGTGGGCGAGGATGTGGAAAACATCCTTCTTCGTCTGCTCCAAGCCGCCGACTTTGACGTGGAGCGGGCAGAGCAGGGCATCATCTACATCGACGAAATGGACAAAATCGCCCGTAAGAGCGAAAATACCTCCATCACCCGGGATGTCTCCGGTGAAGGCGTCCAACAGGCTATGCTGAAAATCCTGGAGGGCACCGTGGCAAATGTACCGCCCCAAGGTGGCAGAAAGCACCCCCAACAGGAGTTCATCCAAGTGGACACCTCTCGGATTTTGTTCATCTGCGGCGGTGCATTTGATGGCTTGGATAAAATCATCAGTAAACGTTCCACCAAGTCCGCCATGGGCTTCGATGTGGAAGTGGTCAGCAAGAAAAAGCAGGACGTGGGCGAGCTGTTCCAAAAAGTCCAACCCAACGACTTGCTGAAATTCGGCATCATCCCCGAATTGGTCGGTCGTCTGCCTGTGATCACCAGTCTGCAAAGTCTGCGGAAAGAGGACATGGTACGGATTTTGACCGAGCCAAAAAATGCCCTTTGCAAGCAGTATAAAGTTTTGCTGGGCTATGACGATGTGGAATTGTTCTTCGAGGACACCGCATTAGAAGCCGTTGCCCAGCTTGCCATTGAGCGGGAGATTGGCGCCCGTGGCCTTCGCGCCATTTTGGAAGGGGTTATGACTGAAGTTATGTACGACATCCCCTCCGACAAGTCCATTGTAGGCGTCAACATCACTGAGGCCTGCGTCAAAGGTGCGGAATTGCCCACCATCATCCGCGGTGAAAAGGACAAAGCCTTGCCCCGCGGATAACGGAACTCCGGTTCCCAAATTACCATTAAATAAGGTAAAAAGGGGGCTTGTGCCCCCTTTTTTCTTTTACGATAGTCCCAATTAAAGCTAAAGGGGCTTAGGTTATACACGAGATTATTTATATAACACAAGGAGCTAATTGTGAAATATGCAAAACAACTTCCAAAGACAGATTTAAACTTGAAAGAAAGGCTCGAAAAGGACGGATGGATAAAGATAAAAGAGCCTAAAAATTTGCCTCTTGCAATTTTGTTTTCTTATCCGTTTATACTT
>JAWXUJ010000135.1:0-4730 GCA_044432765.1 Eubacteriales bacterium
GCCAAGACTGCCAAACTGGCGGGTAATGGTAATTACATATTTGTCCACTGGCTTCACTCCAATTTTCATGTTGATACCTCCATTCTACATGATAAATCCGCAAATTGCAAATGCAATTATAGAAAGTCCGCTGGCGACCAACACATAGGGCAGTTGGGTGGCGGCGTGTTCGATGTTGTCCACACCGGCGCTGGATGAAGCCAACACCGTTGCATCAGAGTAGAAACAGGCGTGGCTACCAAATGCACCGCCGGACATGACGGCTGCCATGGTCAAAATCACGTCTGCGCCAACGGCTGCGCCCAGTGGGAACACGATGGGAATACAGACGGCGCTCATGCCCCAGTTGGAGCCGGTGGTGAAGGTGAGGAAGGCCACCAATACGAAGATTACGGCAGAGAACAACTCTGGAATCAGGTATGGGGTGATTTTTTCGATGATATACTCGGTCATACCCATACGGCTGACAAAGTTCTCCAAAACAAAGCCCATGAGAACCAGTCCAACGATGGGGAGCATTTCGCCGAACCCGGTCATAATCACGTTGATAAAGTTGTCCACAGACACGACTTTCCGGGGAACGTACAGGGCAAAGCAGACGAAAATGGTGATGATGACACCGTAGAGCAGGTCACCTGTGACCACAGCAATGGCGACCAGGACAATCATGGGAATAAGGAAGTCCCAGATGTTGCCGGTTTCTTCCAGCTCGCCATCTCGGGTGTGGTTGTACTTTTTGCTGATGTCGCTGTAGACCTTGCCAGTTTCCTCCACACGCTTGTAGGCCTTTTTCATGGCGCCCATTTTGGGCATCCAACCCATGGCAAACAGGAAAATGACCACCAGAGTGAAAATGGGATAGAAGGCATAGGGAATGGCGGCGGTGTAGGCATCGATGGCGGTGTCAAAGCCCAGGGCGATGACGCTGTCCTCCTGGAAAAACAGGGCGGCGAAGAACACAGCCCAGGTGGAGAAGGGCAACAGTGTACACACAGGTGCACCGGTGGAGTCCAGCATATAGGCAAGCGCCTCCCGGGGGAGCTTGTGTTTGTCAAAGACCTTCTTCATGCAGACACCCACGGTGAGGATATTCAAATAGTCATCCACAAAGATGAGGATACCCAAGACGAAGGAAGTCAAAACGGTTTTACGGGGACTGTTACAAATTTTTTCAATGAGGGCAGAGAAGCCAAAGGTGCCCTTGGATGCTTGGAGCAGGGCAATCAGAGAGCTGAACAAACAGCAGACCAGCACCAACCAAACAGAGTCCTCTGTGTAGAGCACCTCTTGGAAGGTAATCGCCCATTGGTTTAAGAAATCCAATTTATACAGTACAATAGAGGCCAATAATGACCCACAAATCATAAATTCAATACATTTTCTCGTCTTAATTGCGCCGATGATGACCACCAGAATAATCCCGATGGCAATGAGGCCTAATTCCATATATCACATCTCCTTTTCACATTTCAAATGGAAAAAGGCGTACCAAGCCCTTGTTGGACTTGATACACCTTTGTATCGCTCCGATTAAATCGATTGTTCAAACAGTTGGGTAATTTCTTCAGCGGTGAAGGTCACGGGATGGTTGGCAAGTCCTGCGGCGGAGACTTTGAAAAAGTTCTCCACCATCCATGGGACGTCGGATGGTTGCAGTCCCAATTCGCCCAGGGTGACGGTCAAGTCCAAGTCAGCCAACAGGGTTTCGATGGCCTGGACACAATCGCTGGCGTCTTTGCCACCGATTGATTTGGAGATGACTGCCGCTTTTTCAGGGATGGCATCCACGGTTTTTTTCATAATCGCTGGTGTCAAGGCGGCTAGACCTTTGCCGTGGACGATGTTCCGCAGACCACTGGCAGGGTGCTCCATGCCGTGGGACACGGTGACGCCGGCGGTATGGATGACCATGCCACCCAATGTGCTGGCAAAGGACAATTTGTCCCACAATTCTGGGTCGCTTGTTCCTTTGTACAGAGCCACCAAACTTTCGCCCACCAAATTCATCCCACAGACTGCCATCATATCAGACATTGGTTGGCTGATTTTGGAAATATAGGCTTCCAGGCAGTGACAAAATGCGTCAAAGCCAACAGATGCCAAAATATGCTTGGGCATGGTTTCCATCACCGTGGAATCGATGATGGAGGCCTTTGCCACAATGGCATTGCACCGCAGAGATTTTTTATCCCCATTTTCTGGGTTGGTCAAGACGGCAAAGCCGTTGCCTTCGGAACCAGTGCCACAGGTGGTTGGCACCAAAACGATGGGCAATGCCACATTGCTGACTTTGCGGTTGAAGATGTAGTCGTTGATGTCGCCGTCATTGACGGTCAAAAAGGCAATGGCCTTGGCACAGTCCATGATGCTACCGCCACCCACGCCCAAAACCACGTCACAGCCGTTGATTTGGGCAAGATGCGCCCCATCCATGGCGGTGGTGGTCAGTGGATTTTGGGTGACGCGGTCATAGACCACGGATTCCACCTCAGCATCGTTCAGCAGACCCAAAACCCGATCCAACAGACCAGATTTTTTGGTGCTACCGGTGCCAGTGACCAAGAGGACTTTTTTGCCGTATTGGGCTACAATCTCTCCCACCATATTCACATTGCCACGACCGAATATCAGGTTTACAGGCAGGTTATATTGAAAATTCATAAGTTATGCTCCCAATTCTGCCAGGGCTTCTCCGATGGAGTTCTCCAGGATGTCCAGGCCGGCATGGAGCTGTTCGTCGGTGATGACCAGTGGAGCCAAGAAGCGAACCACGTTGCCGTAGATGCCACAGCTCTCCATAAGCAGGCCGTTTTGCAGGCAGATTTGCACCATCTTGGTGACCAGTTCGCCGTATGGCTCTTTGGTTTCTCTGTCCTTGACAAATTCCAGACCAATCATGGCGCCCATGCCGCGGTATTCACCGATGACATCGAATTTCTCCATCATGGCACCGTAGCGACCGTTGACGATTTCTGCCACATGGTTGGCTTTGCCAGCAAAGTCGTCCCGGAGCAAAATCTCGTGGACTTTCAAGGCACTGGCGCAGGCCAGTGGGTTACCACTGTAGGTCCCACCGATGGTGCCACCGGGGATAGCGTCCATGATTTCCGCTCTGGCGGTCAATGCAGAGATGGGCAGACCAGCGCCCATGGATTTTGCAGTGGTGATGATGTCAGGAGCCGCGCCGGCATCAAGCCAATACTCGGAAGCAAAGTACTTGCCCGTACGGCAGTTGCCACATTGGACTTCGTCGGCAATCAAGAGGATGCCGTTGTCGTCGCAGATTTGGCGCAGTGCCTTGACCCAGGCGATGGGGGCGGGGATGAAACCGCCCTCCCCTTGAAATGGCTCCACAATGATGGCGGCCACTTCGTTGGCAGGGGTGCCCTCTTTGAACAGGAAGTTCAATTTTTCAACGTAGTAATCCAAGGCTTCTGCTTCGGTGTAGCCCTTGGGCGCACGGTAGAGATAGGGGAATTCCCCACGGTAGATGCCGGCGGGGAAGGGACCCATGCCCTTGGAATAAGCCTTGTTGGCGGTCAGCTCCATCATCAGGTTGGTTCTGCCGTGGAATGCGCCGGAGAAGCAGATGATGTTGGAGCGTTTGGTGTAGGCCTTTGCCACCTTGATGGCATTTTCATCGGCCTCTGCCCCAGAGTTGACGAAGTAAGTTTTCTTCACGTCTCCGCGGCAAGGCATGATATCATTGAATTTTTCTGCCAGAGAGATGTATCCCTCATGGGTGGTGACGGTCAGCATGGTGTGGAAGTAGTCGTCGGCCTGGGCTTTGACAGCCTCCACCACTTCGGGGTGGGAGTAGCCGATATTGAGCACACCGACACCACCGATGAAGTCCACAAAGATGTTGCCGTCCAGGTCTTCCACCATGGCACCTGCGCCACGTTTGATGCAGATGGGGTAAGTGTTGCCAGCCAAGGCGGCGGGGACGGCCTGACCTTTGCGATTGATTAAACTGCCACTTTTCTCGCCCGGCACTTGCTGGGTGATAATCTTAGGAAGGGCTGTGCGTAACATGAAAATCCTTCTTTCTATTTCAGTTAGGAGTGAGGAGTTGTCGCCTGGGGCGAGATGGTCTTTAAAACTCCTAACTCCTAACCTCTAATTCCTAATTACAGTTCTGCTCTGGTATCTGCCAAAGACGCATCCATGCGTTCGATGACTTGGGCGATTTGTTCTTCGGTGATGATGGCGGCAGGTTCAAAGCGGATGCACTTGGAGTTGACCAAGGTGCCTGCGGTCATAACACCACGGGAGAACAGACCCTTTGCCACGCTGTAGCCGATTTCATCGGTTTTGAACTCAACAGCCAGCATGAGACCGAGGCCACGGACGTCGTTGATGATGTCGGGGTATTTTTCCTTCATGGATTCCAGGCCGGACTTCAGAATGACACCCTTGGCAGCGCATTGGCCGGGGACATCGTTGTCGATCATGTATTTGATGGTTGCCAGGGCGGCGGAGCAACAGACAGGGTTGCCACCGAAGGTTGGGGAACCAAGGAGCCATGGGTTTTCAACCAGTTCTTCCACCCACATATTGGGACGGCAGATCAGGCCAGTGATGGGCATAATGCCACCGCCGAAAGCCTTGCCGTAGGTCATGATGTCGGGAACCACGTTTTCAGTGGTGCAACGCCAGAAGTCGCCAGTTCTGCCCATGCCGCATTGGATTTCGTCGAAAATCAGGGCAACGCCGTATTCGTCACAAAT
>JAWXUJ010000136.1:0-4701 GCA_044432765.1 Eubacteriales bacterium
TGCTTTGGCAGCCACCGTCGGTGTTGGTAACATCGCAGGTGTGGCCTCTGCCATCGTGGCCGGTGGCCCTGGCGCCATCTTCTGGATGTGGATTGCCGCAATTTTCGGCACCATGACCAATTACTCTGAAAATGTTCTGGGCATCTATTTCCGTAAGAAAAACATCAAAGGCGAATGGGCCGGTGGCGCTATGTACTACCTCCGCGATGGCGTTGGCAAGTACAACGGCTGCAAAGGCCTGGGCAAGGTTCTGGCAGGACTCTTCGGCGTTTTTGCTGTTATCGCTTCCTTCGGTATCGGCAACGCATCCCAAATCGGTACCATCGCTGGCAACATGGAAAACACCTTCCACATTGATCCAGTGGTCACTGGCATTGCGCTGATGATTCTGGCTGGACTGGTTATCGTCGGTGGCATCAAGCGTATCGCCTCCGTCGCTGAAAAAATCGTCCCCACCATGGTGGTTCTGTACTTAATCGGTGCCATTGTTATCGTTTGCGTCAATGGCGCAAAAGTCGGCGCTGCCTTTGAATCCATCTTCGCATTTGCCTTCGGCTTCCGCGCACTGGGCGGTGCTGTCATCGGTGTGGCTGTGAAAAACGCTGTCACCTATGGCTTCAAGCGTGGCGTCTTCTCCAACGAAGCTGGCCTGGGCTCCTCTGTTATGGTTCACAGCTCCTCCAACGTCAAAGAGCCTGTCCGTCAAGGTATGTGGGGCATCTTTGAAGTGGTCGCCGATACTTTGGTGGTCTGCACCTTGACCTCTTTGGTTATCCTGACCAGTGGCGTCATTGACCTGCAAACTGGCGAACTGCTGAACACCAGCCTGTCCGGCGAACTGTTGGTCAGCAACGCATTCCAAAACATCTTTGGCACTGCAGGTTCCATGTTTGTGGCCATCGCCATTCTGCTCTTTGCCTTCACCACCGTTTTGGGCTGGAGCCACTACGGCACCAAGTCTTGGGAATACCTGTTCGGCACCAAGGCTACCATGATCTACAAGGTCATCTTCGTCCTGTTCATCTTCATTGGCGCAACCATGGAAATGGATCTGGCATGGGCCATCTCCGATACTTTCAACGGTCTGATGGCAATTCCCAACTTGATTGGTGTCATCGCACTGGCTCCTATCGTGTTGAAAATCACCAAGAACTATGTGGACAGAAACTTTCGTGGCAAGAATGTGGCACCTGTCCTCAACAATGACCCCGAGATCGAAAAAGACGAAGCCGCCGGCCTGGCTGCTATGAAGCAAGAAGCGTAATCCCCCTTTGTTTAAAAAAGAGATGAAATATGAAAAAAGACGTTGCTTCGGCAACGTCTTTTTTTCATATGTGTCAACTGCTGAAATGCACAAAAAAATGGGGCGGGATTCTCCTTGACACACATTATCCACAACCTCCACAGGGTTATCCACAGGGTGTTTCGGCATAATGCCAGAGCCTGGAAATGGCGAAAAACACAAAAAACCGCAACCCGGATGGGTTGCGATTTTGATGTAATTGTTATAATTACAGAGCTTTCTTTGCGACTTCAACCAGTGCAGCGAATGCAGTGGGATCAGCGATTGCCAGCTCGGAGATGGCCTTGCGGTTCATTTCGACGCCAGCTCTCTTCAGACCGTTCATGAAACGGGAGTAGTTGATGTCAAAGGGAATCACAGCAGCGGAGATACGAGTGATCCACAGGGAGCGGAAATCTCTCTTCTTCAGCTTACGACCGGTGTATGCGTATACGCCAGACTTCTTGACAGCTTGTTTGGCCATCTTAAAGTGCTTGGACTTGGAACCCCAGTAGCCTTTGGCCAACTTCAGGGTTTTATTTCTTCTTTTGCGCGTCATCATTGCGCCTTTTACTCTTGCCATTCGTTAAGTCCTCCTATTAGTGTACCCGATTATTTGTATGGGATCATTTTCTTGATTGCGTCCACGTTGGTTACGTCGGCATAGCCAGTCTTACGGAGACCGCGGGTACGCTTGGTGGTTTTCTTGGTCAAAATGTGTTGCTTATTGGCGTGGGCTCTTTTCACCTTGCCGGATTTGGTCAGGTTGAATCTTTTCTTCGCGCCAGAGTGTGTTTTCAGTTTTGGCATGGGTAGTTCTCCTTCCGAAATTATGTTACTTTGCGGTTTTAGAGCTTAAAAACATGGACATATGACGACCATCCAACTTGGGGTTTTTATCCATGTTGGCAAGTTCGGCACATTCCGCGCTAAACCTTTTGAGCAGTACTTCGCCGATGGAAGTATGGGCCATCTCACGACCGCGGAAGCGAACGGTGACTTTGACACGGTTGCCGTCGGCCAGAAATTTTTGGGCATTTTTCAGCTTGACGTTGAAGTCGGCGGTGTCGATGCTAGGGGACATCCGAATTTCTTTGACTTCCACAACGTGTTGGTTTTTCTTCGCTTCTTTTTCCTTTTTGATCTGCTCAAAACGGAACTTGCCGTAGTCCATAATTTTACACACAGGTGGGTTGGCATTTGGGGAGATTTTCACCAAATCCATGTCTTGTGTGAAAGCCATGTTTAATGCGTCCACGGATGGCATGATACCCAGTTGGTCTCCGTTGGCAGCAATGACGCGAATTTCTTTGTCGCGAATTTCCTCGTTGAGCTGATGATCTAATTTGGCTATGAGAAAGCACCTCCAATTAAAAATACAAAAATGCGGACGCTACACAGCACCCGCACACAAACAAACGCCATTCTTGGCGAAATCCATGTTAACCTCTGAGCTTACGCGGGAGGTGAGTGCGGTGCAACCGCTCTACTTTGTTTTACCGATTTATTATACCCCAAACAGCAGGGTTTGTCAAGCTCTATTTTCAATAAAATTGGGATGGATTTTCTGCAGGGGCGCCCATTGGGCATCCATTTGCCACCTTTGGTGGCAAAAAGTCCTCGCCATTCATGGCGAGGACATGGGCGAGCATCCGATGCTTGCCCCACGACCCCATGAGGGGACGCGAAATCAGTGATTGGGTGGAAACAGGATGGAGATGGTGGTGCCCACGTTGGGGGTGCTTTCCAGGCTGACGGTGCCGTCGTGGAGTTGGGCACCGTGGCGGACGATGGAGAGCCCCAGGCCAGTGCCACCGATGTCTTTGGAGTGGCTTTTGTCCACTCGGTAGAACCGCTCGAAAATCCGCCCCTGGTGCTCCGGTGGGATGCCGATGCCGGTGTCTCGGACTGCCAGGTGGATGCCGGCGGGGCTGTCGTGGATGGAAACGGTGACGGAGCCGCCGGGGCGGTTGTACTTGATGGCGTTGTCCACCAGGTTGTAGCAGATTTCATGGAGAATCCGGGGCACGCCATAGATGGCCAGGTTTTCAGCCACCACCGTCAGGGCGACCTGTTTGTCCGCACCATAGGTTTCCAACTCTGCGGCAACGTTTTCCGCGATTTGGCGAAGGTTTACCATCTCTTTTGGAATTGTTTTCCCGCCTTCGTCCAGTTGGGACAGGCCGATGATGTCGTTGACGAGCACCACCAAACGTTGGGCTTCGTTGTAGATTTGTTCCACAAATTGGGGCACATCCTGGGGTTGCACCAGGCCACTTTTGATGATTTCGGCGCAACCGGAAATGGAGTGGAGGGGGGTCTTCAGTTCGTGAGACACGTTGGCGGAGAATTCCCGGCGCATCTGCTCTGCCTGCTGTTTTTCTGTGATGTCGTAGGACAGGAAGACCACACCGCGGACGGTGCCTTTGGACATAATCGGGTTGGCAACCAGTTGGTATTGGTTGCCAAAACGCTCCACCAGGGCATCGCAATGGGTGCCGGCGCGGGCTTTTTGGATGAGGGAGTTGAATTCTGGGGCGCGATTCATCGTGTTGAGGGGCTTGCCCACGGCGCTTTGGTCGGTTTCCAACAGCCGGGCGGCGGCGGGATTCATGCTGTAAATCACCCCATCTGGGTTGAGAATCATCAGGCCTTCCGACATAAATCCGATGACCAAATCAAATTCCTTCTGCTTCTGGGACAGCTGAACCATCTGCTGATTGGACTTTCGGTGGAGGCCGGATAGCCTGCGGAGCAAGGGGGACAACTCCTCATAGGTGTCGTTGGAGAGGGGGTCGTCCAGGTTTAAATTGTTGATGGGCTCCACCAATTTGTGGGCGATTTTTTGCGCCAAAATGGTGGAGACAATGGCGGAGATGACCAGCACAATGAGAATGGGCTGGAGCATCATAATGACGAAGCTGATGACGGATTTCTGCTCCACGGCTAGGCGCATAACGGAGCCGTCGTCCATCAATTCTGCCACGTAGAGCATTTGAACAGTCAGGGTTTCCGACACGTCGGCCCGTTGACCGTAGCCTGTGATTGTGGCCTGGATGACCTCGGGGCGGTCGCTGTGGTTTTCCATGGTGGCGATGTCGGCCTCGGTGTCAAACAGGACTTGACCGTCGGCATCAATCCAGGTGATGCGATAGTCCTGGGGGTTAATCTGTTCCAAATAGGCCATGCCCTCCATGGATACGGCCTCTGCCACCAGGTCGGTTTGGATGATCATCTGGTCTTGTTGGAGGGTGTTGAAATAGTTGTATAGGACGCTCATAATCAGGCAGACACAGGCGAGCATCATCAAAAAGGCCACCAAGAAGATGGCTCCAAAAATTCGTTTTGTCATAGTCTAAGGCGCTTCCAGGCGGTAGCCCACACCGCGAACGGTGGCAATATAGTTTCCAAAATCGCCC
>JAWXUJ010000137.1:0-4689 GCA_044432765.1 Eubacteriales bacterium
GCCTTTGCGATTTCCATGAGGGAGCCAGGGATTTCGCAGAAGGAGGCATGGTGGTCAAAAATGGTGGTGACACCTTGTTTGATGCAGTCCATCATCAGGGCATCGGCGGAGGCCTTGGTGCCCTTCAAGGTCAGGTGGCGGTCAATGTTCCACCACAGGCCTTCCAGGACTTCCAGGAAGTTGGTGGGGTTGTTGCCGTTGATGGCAAGGCCGCGAGCCAGGGCGGAGTAGATGTGGGTGTGGGCGTTGATGAAGGCGGGCATAATCACGCCGCCGTGGGCATCCACGATTTCCGCTTGGGGGTACTGCGCCTTCATGTCAGCCTGGGAGCCGACGGCAAGGATTTTGGTACCATCCAAAACCACGCCACCTTTTTCAAAATAAGGCTGGGCGGGATCGCGGGTGATGAGTTTACCATTTGTGACCAAATACATAGAAAAACCTCCTTTTGATACATAACAAAAAATGTTCCAAATCGAAATCGACTTGAAACACTCAGCAAACAGCAGAGTGATAGTTGAGCCCGCGCGCGAAGCACTTCGTTACAGCTACCAATCTTTAATTACACTTCTATTTTACTCCTCTTTTGATGAAAATGCAACAAAAATTTTGCGCAAAAAAAGATTTTATTTTTCGAAAAAAATGCTTGCATTTTATACCAGCCTGTGGTATTATATTCAGGCACCAAGTGTGCGACACGTAATAACGTGTTATGCGGCGGTAGCTCAGTTGGATAGAGTGACTGGCTACGAACCAGTAGGTCGGGGGTTCGAGTCCCTTCCGCCGTACCAAAAAACCAGAAGTCCCTTCGGGACGTCTGGTTTTTTTGTGCGCCGAAAAGAAAGGGACTCGAATAAAAATTCGATTGCCAGTGGCAATCGACACATCTTCAACGAGTCCCTTCCAACCATGCAAAGGCGCTGTACAAAAACGCGCATCACACCCGTAGGGGAGGGGCTCTGCCCCTCCCGAAGGTTGAAAAACTCCACCATTTATTGAAAAATGGTGGAGTTTTCTAGTCTGGGCGGGCGGGGTAGAACACGCTCCTACAAGGTTGCGTGTCTTTTTGTACAGCGCCATCGGAGCGACGAGGGCATCGCTCCCTACACGGTGCAACCACGCACCACCGTCAATGGCAGGGGCGATTCGTGAATCGCCCCTACACTCCTAATTCCTAATTCCTAACTCCTCACTGGTTATACAGCCCCGCCCGGTCGTTGATGACCAGGTTGCGCAGGGCATTGTGTTCCAAGTTCAGGCCGGTTTCGTCGCCTTGGAGATAGCCCTTGTCCATCAGTTTTTCCACAGTTTCCGTAGCCCAATCAGGGACGTCTTGGATGGTTTGGTAGTAGGTCATTGCAGGTTCCTCCGTTTCTAAATTTGTTTTGAATGTTGTCCATTGGGCGGTGTCTAGCACCCAGGGTGCGGGGCAGGATTTGCCGGTGACATCGTAGTGACGGACAACATTTTCTGCCGGAATACCATAGGTTTCCATGAGTTTCTTGGTTAATTCCAGAGCATTTGCCACGGTTTCGTCTTTGATATAGTAGTTGCCATTGTCGTCTTTGCGACTGCACATTTCAATGCCGATGGAGTTGCCATTGCGACAGGTTGGGTGGACGTAACTGGACGCGCCACAGTGCCAGGCTGTATCGCCATCGTCCACGGACTGGACAACTCCGCTCTCATCCACGAAGTAGTGCACCGACGCGTAGACCACATTGTTGGCGAAGTAGGTGGCGTTGTTTTGGGCGGTGTCGCCGTTGTTGGCGGTGTAGTGGAGCACCAGATATTGGATTTCTCCAGTGCGCCTTTTGGTGTAATTTCCACTGTTGCAAGTGGTCATAGGCTGTCACCCAGGCCATCGGTGGTGGGGTCAACGAAGACACCCAAAACAGACATGGCGATGCCCACCAAGGTGACCGGGTTGGACACCATGGTCAGCAATGCGTCGCCTACCAAAGGCCAGCTGGTCAAGGTTTCGGGGCTGATGCCAGAGGCCGACAGCACAATGCCACCAAGGCCGACCCAAAACCAGGGGTTTGTCATACGATTTTTCATAATAGTTTCCTCCATTTCATTTGTGGGCGTTACGGTTGATTGTGGGGAGCGACACCCTCTCAGTCAGCTACGCTGACAGCTCTCCCAGGGAGAGCGCCTTGGACGAGCTCGCCCCTACGGTTGGTGTGGTGTGTCCCTACATGGTTTCGTGGGCTGTTTTGTTCAGGTGTTTTTCCAATTTGGATTGGGCTTCGGTGACGGGGCCGTTGCAACCCTGCTCTTTCAGCCCTTTGAGACAGCATAAAATGCCGTAGCAAATCAGGGTTTGCTCTTCCTTGATGGACTTGATTTCCAAACTCTGCCGTTTATCCCGCTCCACGGTTTTGTAAATTGCCACAATGGCGCCGACGATGGTGCTAAGCGTTGCCACCACGGCGCCAATTTGAACGATGTGCTCAAAGTTGATGTACATAATATCACCTCCCTCGGTTGTAATCTCCGCTTACATAATCCATCGCCCTCAACTTTGGGAAAAAATAAAAGAAAGGTTGCACGTTTCCATGCAACCTTTCTGATTTTCAGCAACTTTAAATTATGCTTACCGGCTTTAACAGCCAATCATAAGAGATTGGCACCAAGATGCGCGGCCTGAGGAGGATTCCAAAGGAGGGGCATCGCAATGCCCCTCCTTTGGCCGCGGGGGTATTGTTAAAGGGGGCTCGGTTCCCCCTTTGGCTGCTCTTTGGTTACTTTCTGTCAGTGCAGAAAGTAATGCTCCCGTCCCGCCCATGGGCGAAATTCCCCGGTCTTCGTAAAAAAACGTCCCTACAAATACTTGCTACGTTCAGCCAATAAGCACATTTTAAATTATGCGCTCTGGTGTTGTTTCCGCAGGACTTCTTCCCGCAAATCTTTGCCTTTTTGGAGCAAATTCGCCATTTCTTCTCGGTTTTCCGCGGATAATTCCTGACGGAATTGGGTAAGATTCTGGATAAGGGTGTCTATTTCTGCCAGGAGCGGTTCCTTATTTGCCAAAAACAGGGTGCTCCACATCTCCACATCCAGTTTGGCAACCCGGGTCATATCCTGGAAACTGCCCGCCGTAAAGCCCAAAACGTGTGCCACCGTGGGGCTTTTCACGTAGGCACTGGATACCACGTGGGCAAGTTGTGATGTGTAGGCGATGTTCCGGTCGTGCTCGTTGGGCGTGGCGCGGATGACCCGGCGACAGCCGATGTCGTAGCCCAGTTGGGTGAGGATTTCCAAGGCCTCAAGGTCGGTGTATTGGGTGGGTGTCAGGATGAAGCTGGCACCTTGGTACAGGTCGGCGTCGGAGTTGGCAAAGCCAGCGCGCTCCTTGCCCGCCATGGGGTGACCGCCTACGAAGCGGATGCCCGCGTCGTGGTATAGCTTGTCTGCCACCTGGCAAATTGGCTCTTTTACGCCACAGATGTCCATGACGATGGCACCTTTTTTAAAGTTGCCCACGTTGCTGACCAGGAAGTCCATGGTGGCCTCTGGAGGCAATGCGGGGATGCAAATATCCAATTCCGATAGGTCTTCTATGGCTTCGTCGATGGCACCGACGCTTTTGGCAAATGCAATGGTGGCTTGGTTGCGGGTGCCGCCGTAAACCCGATGGTCTGTGTACAATTTGATGGCGCGGCACAGAGAACCGCCGATGAGTCCCAGACCCACAATTCCGATTTTCATAATGATTCACCTCCCCCATATTGTACCGCGAAAAGGTTTTTTGGTCAAGATATTTCGCATATTTATCATCTTTCGTCTCTTTTTCGCGAAAAATTTACAAAAATAGTGAAAAAAATTGATTTTACCTATTGTAAAGTTGGGAGAAAAGGTATATAATAGGTTAGATACGCTTATAAATGGGTTTTGCACCCTTTTTACGTTTTTTGGAAATTCAAGATGAGGATGTGCGACATGGCTGACGCAAACAAACTAAACAAAAATGCCGTCGATGTAGAGGCGGCCATCAAGGCACTTATCGCCAAAGCCTGCAAAGAAGGCGCCATTGCGGCTTCTGAGTTGGTAACAGAATTGGAAAAACTGGATCTGTCCGTGGAACGCATCGAACACGTTTACGACACCTTTGACGCCATGGGCGTTCAAATCGTCGGCGCTGAATTGGATGTGGACATCCACCTGGACTTAGACGGTGCGCCCCCCGTCGTCTCAGATGACGAAGAAGAACTGGTGGACCCTGTGGAGCTGGCCGCCGAATACAACCTGGACGATCCCGTCCGGATGTATCTGAAGGAAATCGGCCAAGTCCGTCTGCTCACCGCCGAAGAAGAACTGGATTTGGCACAAAAAGTCAGCGAAGGCAACAAGTATGCCAAGGACAAGCTAACCGAAGCCAACCTCCGTTTGGTGGTCTCCATTGCAAAGAAATACTCCGGTCGCGGTCTTCACATTTTGGACTTAATTCAAGAGGGCAACACCGGCCTTATCCGCGCTGTGGACAAGTTCGACTACACCAAGGGCAACAAGTTCTCCACCTATGCAACCTGGTGGATTCGCCAGGCCATCACCCGCGCCATTGCAGATCAAGCACGTACCATCCGTGTGCCTGTACATATGGTTGAGGTCATCAACAAGGCAACCCGTTGTAACCGCAAACTGGTACAGGAATTGGGTCGGGAGCCAACTTTGGAAGAAATCGCC
>JAWXUJ010000138.1:0-4675 GCA_044432765.1 Eubacteriales bacterium
CCTTTGCCGGCGGCATCCCAACCTTCAAAGGCCAGAATTACTGGGATTTTATGGAGATAAAGGGCGCTGTGGAGCTGGTGCAACTGCTCACGCTCGGCCTTCAGTTCTTGCTCGTAGGAAAATGCGTCCTGCTGATACTCCAGGGATACATCCTCCAAATCGGGGACGGGTAGAGGGAAGACCTCCATGGTGGGGCCACCGGCGGTGGACGCGATGCCGGACTCCATGGCCTGTTCCACGGCGGTGCAGATGGTAGACAGGACTTGAATTGTGCCGAAACGCTGGGTTTCGTTGTCGATGGTGTGCCAAGGGGCATAAGGTTGGTTGGTCTGATCCATCATGGATTGGTACGTCTCCGTGAATTTATCACGCTTGCGATTTTGTCGCCAATCCTTATTATCCACCCGCCAGGCGGTAGCAGGGTCAGATTCCAGCGCTTTTAGCCGCTTGGCTTGCTCTTTTCCGCTGATGTGAAGGAAGAATTTGAGAATCAAATACCCATCGTCTGCCAACTGCCGTTCAAACAAGGCGATAGAGGCTCTGGCCCGGGCCTGTTCCTTTTTAGAGAGGGACAAAGTGCGGTTGTACCAACTGTGGTCAAAAATGGCCATTTCACCTCTGGGTGGCAATTTGTGCCAGAAGGGGGCCAAGAAGGGCATCCGTTCCTCGGCTTCTGTGGCCTTGGGAACGGTGTGTACCGTGTATTGACGGGGGTCCAATTCCGCGATGACATCGCCGATGATGGAGCCTTTGCCTGCGCCACTGAAACCTTCGAACATGACAATCACAGGAATACCGGCTTCACGCAGAGGTTGTTGCAGCTTTGCCAACTGCAGTTTCCAGGCTTTCACTACCTCTTTTTGTTGGGACTTTGTCAAATTTGCGTCCAAATTGATTACTTTAGACATGGAACCACTCCTTCCGTCATATATATTCTATTATAGACCATTTTCCGAACTTGTAAAGGTGTTTGCAAAAAATAGTCGGAATGACCAATTTGGGCCATTCCGACTGGTCATATTCACGGTTTTACTAGAATCAATTTCCCTTCCCGGGTGGTGACTTCTTGGGTTTCGATGGAGAATTTTCGCTTGTAATTTGCCAGGTTCGGCAACTCTGCCGGGGTCAAAATACAGACGGACAGACCATCGGCGCCGTTGCGTCCAGTGCGACCGGAGCGGTGGAGGTAGTCGATGGGGTCTTCTGCCACGTTGACATGGAAGATGCAGGGGACTTCGTCAATGTGCAGGCCGCGAGCCGCCAAATCCGTGGCAACCAGGTGCTTCAATTTGCCGTTTTTGAAGGCAGTTAAGTGCTTTTGGCGTTGTTCTTTGGTGGTCTCGCTGTGGATGCAGGCGCAGTCAAACTCGTGGTACTTTAACTTTTCCACAGCAATGTTGATTTCCACCAAATCGTTGATAAAAATCATGGACTTAGGTGGGTCGATGGCGCGAATCAGCTTCCGCAGGTTTTCCAGTTTGTCCCGACGGTCACAGACCAGATATTGGTGGCAAATAGAGGCGGGAATCTCCATGGTTTCATTGGCCTGGATGACGGTTGCCTCCGGCGCAAGAAAGGCGGCCTGCTCCAAGTGATAGGGCAGGTAGGTGGCGGAGACGAAGACCATTTGGGTGTATTTCATACAGGTTTTCCGGACGTTTTTCAGGGCGTTGATGGCCTGTTTGTCCAGGAGTTTGTCAGCCTCGTCCACGATGAAGGTTTTCACCGTATGGGCGGGGACTTTCTTCTTTTGTACCAAGGCCAAAATCCGCTCGCAGGTGCCGATGATGATTTGGGGTTTGGTCTTCAGCCGTTCGATTTGGGTATTCACGTTGACGTTGCCGAACAAAGGAATGGACAGCAAGGGGATTCCGCTATTTTTGGACAGGGTTTGCACCTCTTGGTGAATCTGCATTGCAAGCTCCTTGGTGGGGACGATGACCATGACTTGGGCTCCTTTTTCCACCTTGCTTTGGAGGGATTGGTAGATGGGCAGGAGATAGCATAGGGTTTTTCCGGAGCCGGTTTGGGATTGGAGCACCACATCTTTCCCGGCCATCAACAGAGGCATAGCTTGTGCTTGGGCATCGGTGGGTGCGGTGATGCCTTCGGTTTCCAAGGCAGAAATCAGGGCATCGGAAAGCCCCATTGTTTTAAAATCCATCATGTTGTTCCTTACTATTCTAATATATTGTTTTATAATGTCGCAACATTTTGCGGTTCTTTGCGAAGCAAAGGAGCAAAACTGCCATTTTGAAATATAATGATTGCTATTGCAATCATTATACCATAAATCTCAACTGAAAAATAGTCCCATTGAAAAAATAGTAGGCCACGGATACCCTGAAAAAAGTGAGGATGGATAGGTCGTGGATGGCAATTAAAGCACTAAAAAAGTTATGTATTTACCCCGTAAATGAGCGCAAAAATTTAGGAGATTATGCGAATTTAATCATTTTTGTCGATGTAAATACGGTTATATCGATAGTTTATTACCAATATACGTAATTTTGAAAGTATTTTGGGATTTTTATGAAAAAGTAGCAAAAAATTTGTAGTTACCCTATTGCATTTTGTGGAAAGAAGATATACAATACACATAGTCTGATGAAAAGAGGTTCTCATATGACAAATTGTGACATTCCATTCATTGACAGTGTATTGGAACAATACGACTGTCAGAGCACGGCGGTCATCGCCATCATGCAAGAGGTGCAAGCGCACCACCGTTACCTACCAGAAGACGCGTTGTACTATATCGCCAGAAAGTTGAACATCAGTGATGCAAAGATTTATTCTGTTGCAACATTCTACGAAAACTTTTCTTTGGAGCCAAAAGGACAATACGTCATCCGTGTTTGTGACGGTACTGCTTGCCACGTTCGGAAATCCACGTCCATTCTCAATGCTCTCCACAAGGAGTTGGGTCTGTCTGCCCTCAAGCACACCACCGACGATATGCTGTTTACAGTAGAAACCGTCTCATGTCTTGGAGCTTGTGGCCTGGCACCAGTACTGACAGTCAACGACCATGTACACCCAGCCATGACCACAGAAAAGGTCACAGAGCTTTTGAAAGTCTTAAAGGAGGAAGCTGCAAATGGATAAGATTCTATGTAAGGCGCAGCTGAACGCTGCTCAAGCGCTGTTTCAAAAAGCGTTGACACATCAAACGAAAAAAATCCTCATTTGCGCTGGCACCGGCTGCGTGGCCGGTGGCTCCCTCCAAATTTACGATAAATTAATCGCCGATATGATGGAGCGAAACATCAACGTCACCATCGAACTGGATTACGAGCACGATGAAGACAACGTATCTATGAAGAAAAGTGGTTGCCACGGCTTCTGCGAAATGGGACCCCTGCTCCGCGTAGAACCACAGGGTTGGCTGTACTTAAAAGTCAAGCTGGAAGACTGCGAAGAAATCATGGAAAAGACCATCATCGGCAACGAGCCAGTGACCCGTCTCATGTATCGTCATGGAAAAGAAATCTTCCAATGTCAAGACGAGATTCCATTCTATCACCAACAGACCCGTGTAGTCCTGGAACACTGTGGTCACAGCGACGCGGAATCCATTGAAGAATATATCGCTGGTGGTGGCTATCAAGCCGTTGCCAAATGTCTCTTCGACATGGAACCCACCCAAATCATCGAGGAAATCCGCAGTTCCTCCCTCCGCGGTCGCGGCGGCGGTGGCTTCCCCGCAGCCACTAAATGGGAACAAGTTGCCCGTCAAAAGGAGACCACCCGCTACATCGTCTGTAACGGTGACGAAGGCGATCCCGGTGCCTTTATGGACCGGAGCATCATGGAAGGTGACCCTCATAAGGTCATTGAAGGCATGGTCATAGCTGGCATTGCCACCGGTGCCCATGACGGATATTTCTACGTCCGCGCTGAATATCCTCTGGCGGTCAATCGTCTGAAAATTGCCATCGAAAAGGCAGAGGCCGCCGGCCTGTTGGGCGACAACATTATGGGCAGTGACTTCAGCTTTAAAATGCACATCAACCAAGGCGCTGGCGCTTTTGTCTGTGGTGAGGGCAGTGCCTTGACCGCCTCCATCGAAGGCAACCGGGGTATGCCCCGAGTCAAGCCTCCACGCACCGTGGAACAAGGCCTGTTCGGCAAGCCTACCGTTCTGAATAACGTGGAAACCTTCGCCAATGTCACCGTGATTATGAACATGGGCGCAGAGGAATACGTGAAAATCGGCCCCGCCAAAAACCACGGAACCAAGGCCTTCGCATTGACTGGCAACGTGTGTAACACCGGCCTCATCGAAGTGCCCATGGGTACCACCCTCCGTCAAGTCATTTTCGACATCGGCGGTGGCATCAAAAACGGCAAAAAGTTCAAAGCAGTCCAAATCGGTGGCCCCTCCGGTGGCTGTTTGACCGAAGAACATTTGGACTTGCCTCTGGACTTCGACTCCCTGAAAGCCGCGGGCGCTATGATTGGCTCTGGTGGTCTGGTGGTCATGGATGAGGACACCTGCATGGTGGAAATCGCCCGGTTCTTCATGCACTTCACCCAAAATGAATCCTGTGGCAAGTGTGTACCATGCCGGGAAGGCACCAAGGTCATGCGTCGGATTCTGGAAAATATTGTTGCAGGCAAAGGCAAAGTGGAAGACCTGGACACTCTGCTGGAATTGGCAGAAACCATTGCC
>JAWXUJ010000139.1:0-4663 GCA_044432765.1 Eubacteriales bacterium
TCGAAGGCGACTCTGCTGGCGGTAGTGCAACCCAAGGCAGAGACTCCAGATTCCAAGCCATTTTGCCACTTTGGGGTAAAATGCTCAACGTGGAAAAAGTCCGCGCCGACAAAGTTTACGGCAACGACAAGCTGACCCCTGTGATTTCCGCCCTGGGCGCAGGCATCGGCGAGGACTTCGTCGTGGACAAATTGCGGTACCACAAAGTCGTCATCATGGCCGATGCCGACGTGGACGGCAGCCACATTCGCACCCTGCTTTTGACATTCTTCTTCCGCTACATGAAGCCATTGGTGGAGCGCGGCTACGTCTACGCCGCCATGCCTCCCCTCTACAAATTGGTGCGGGGCAAGCAAACCCGATACGCCTACACCGATGCCGAGCGAGACGAAATTTCCTACGAGCTCCGTGGCGCAGACGGCAAGGGAAAAGTGGACATCTCCCGGAACAAAGGTCTCGGCGAAATGGACGCCCACGAACTGTGGGCCACCACCATGGACCCGGAAACCCGCACCCTGAAACGCATCACCCTGGACGACGCCCAACTGGCCGACGAAACCTTCTCCATTTTAATGGGCGAAAAAGTGGAACCACGGAAAGAATTCATTGAGAGAAATGCGAAATATGCGGTGAATTTGGACTATTAAACGTTTTTTATCCTAGTTTGTCATCCTGAGTGAAACGAAGGATCTCAGTAGGGCGTTGTATTCTTGCAATAGTATTCTGAAGTGGAGAAAACTATGTATTTTGTTTACGTTTTGACCAATTACAACCGAAAAGTCATGTATATTGGCGTTACAAATGATTTAAAAAGACGTTTATACGAGCATCAACATGGAATTTCTGACAGTTTTACAAAGCGATACAAAGTCAACAAATTGGTATATTTTCAGGAAACAACTGACGTATATAGTGCGATTTTACGTGAAAAAGAAATAAAAGGCTGGAAAAGAGAACGTAAAAATCAACTGGTGGAAACCATGAATCCAGAATGGAAGGATTTGGGTATGCGACTGGAATTGCAATAGATTTCCAGTGCATAAGCAAATGAAACTGCCTACAAAGATTCTTCACTTCGTTCAGAATGACAGCAAGGAGACGCGGTGCAAAAATTCAGCTGCAGGCCTTGATTTGTCATCCTGAGTGAAACGAAGGATCTCAGTAGGGCGTTGCAAAATCGAAACTGCCTACAAAGATTCTCCACTCCGTTTAGAGTGAAAAATCACGTGATTTGTGTGAAAAACACCTAAATATCATAAAAAATTCCCAAAAGGAAGGCTAAAATATGAGCAAAAAACCCCAATATGATCCGGAGGAAATCCGATATCCTGACCAGACCATCATCTCTGCCCCTCTGGTGGAGGAAATGGAAAAGTCTTACATTGAATACGCCATGTCCGTCATCGTTGGGCGGGCGTTGCCAGACGTGCGAGATGGGTTGAAACCTGTCCATCGGCGCATCCTCTACGCTATGCACGAGGACAATTTGACCCATGACCGTGCCTTCAAAAAGTCTGCAACTTGTGTTGGTAATGTGTTGGGTCGGTACCATCCCCATGGCGACGGTTCCGTCTACGACGCACTGGTTCGTTTGGCACAGGATTTCTCCCTGCGCTATCCCCTGGTGGACGGTCACGGCAACTTCGGTTCCGTCGACGGAGACCCCCCCGCTGCCTATCGTTACACCGAGGCACGATTGCACAAAATGGCCGCCGAAATGCTTCGGGACATTGAAAAAGATACGGTGGATTGGGACGCAAACTTCGACGAAACCCGGAAGGAGCCTCGTGTGCTCCCATCCCGGTTCCCCAACCTGTTGGTCAACGGTTCCAGTGGCATCGCCGTGGGCATGGCGACCAACATTCCACCCCACAACCTGCGGGAAGTGGTGGGTGCCACCATGGCAATTTTGGACAATCCCGAAGTGGAAATGGTGGATTTGTTGGAACATATGGAAGGTCCCGATTTCCCCACCGGTGGCATCATTATGGGGCGCAGCGGCATCCGCGCGGCCTATGCAACGGGCAAAGGACGTGTCACCGTCCGGGCAAAAACCGAATTTGAGGAGTTCGGTCAGAACAGAATTCGCATCATTGTGTCCGAAATTCCCTACCAAGTCAACAAGCGGATGCTCATTAAAAACATGGCAGACCAGGTGGAAGAAAAGCGGTTGGAGGGCATTTCCGAGATCCGTGACGAGTCCGACCGGAATGGTATGCGCATTGTAATCGAGCTGAAGCGGGACGCAAATGCCCAGGTTGTGCTGAACAAATTGTTCATCCAAACCCAGATGCAGACCACCTTCGCCATCAATATGTTGGCCTTGACAAAGAACCAATCACAGCCAAAAATCATGTCTTTACGGCAAATTTTGGACGAATATATCACTTATCAAATCGAAGTCATTACCAGAAGAACCCAGTACGATTTGAAAAAAGCCAAGGAGCGCGCCCACTTAATCGAAGGCCTACTCATCGCCCAGGACAACATTGACGAAGTCATTCGCATCATCCGTAGCTCCTACGACAACGCCAGGGAAAACCTGATGAACCGGTTTAATCTGTCCGAAGTGCAAGCTCAGGCCATCTGCGATATGCGGCTGATTTCCCTCCAGGGCCTCAACCGGGAAAAGTTGGAAAAAGAGTACGCAGAGCTTATGGCAAAAATTACCTATTTTGAAGAATTGTTGGCTGACGAGGGCAAAATCCGCGCGGTTTTGAAAGAAGAGCTGACCGCAATTTGTGAAAAGTACGGCGACGATCGGAAGACCGCCATTGAAAATGTGGAGGACGAAATCGACATCGAAGATTTGATTGTCGAGGAGGATTGTTGTTATACCCTATCCAATCAAGGGTATATTAAACGGATGCCTGCATCCACCTACCGCGCCCAAAAGCGGGGCGGTCGCGGCGTCAACGCCCAAAATTTGAAGGACGAGGACTATGTCAAGTCCCTGTTCATCGCCTCTACCCACGACTATGTCCTGTTTTTCACCGATGCAGGACGTGTCCACCGTCGGAAAGGCTACCAGATTCCAGAGGCTTCACGGACGGCGCGGGGTACTGCAATCGTCAATATTTTACCCCTGGAACAAGGGGAAAAAGTGACCGCAATGGTATTAACCCGAACTTTTGACGAAGATACCTATTTAATGATGGTCACCAAAAATGGCACGGTCAAACGGCTTGCCATGAACACCATTTTCACCGCCCGAAAGGCCGGCATCCGCGCCTTGACGCTGGACGAGGGCGACAAGCTAATCTCCGTTTTGAAAACCAACGGTGAGGACAAAGTGATGGTTGTGTCCAAAAACGCAATGGCCCTCTGCTTCGACGAAAACGACGTCCGCACCATGGGTCGGGACGCCGCCGGCGTGCGAGGCATTCGCATGGACGATGGAGACCGGGTTATCGGCGCTGAATTGTACGCCGAAAACAAGGAACTTTTGGCGGTCACCGAGAACGGTTACGGCAAGCGTACCGCTGTGGATGAGTATTTGCGCACCAGCGAAGATGGAGAGAAAACTCCACAAAAGCGGGGTGGTAAAGGGCTGAAAGCCTACCATTTGACGGAGAAAACCGGACTTTTGGCCGGTGTTCGCGTGGTCGATGAAAACGACGATGTTATGCTCATCGAAGACGGCGGGGTTATTATCCGCATGGCCGCCTCCGACATCAACACTTACAAGCGGGATACCCAGGGTGTCATCGTCATGCGGGTCGCCGAGGGAAACCGGGTCATCTCCATCGAGCGTGTCGATCGCGAAGAAGAGGAAGAAATCGAAACAATTTCGGCTGAATAAGGGTGAAAAAGGGTGTTTTATATGAGTGAATTCATACGAGAGTTCCTAAAAGGGAGAATGGCGCTATGGGGCATCGTCGGGGGCATTGTCTTGATTGGTCTGTTTCCGGCTTTAATCCCCATCGGGATTATTGTGTTAGTCATGGTTTTAATTGCGAAAAATGGAAAAAAGCAGAAGAAAGCCCCACTTTCTTCTGCTCAAAAGTCAGAATATCGCCAAAATCCACCCAAGCCACCCCAGCGTCCTTCTGCGCCAAGTCCACAGCCTACGGTCGCTCGAAAGGCAACGCAACACCCTGCCTATGATCCATCTCGTTTTGTTCGTGTTACCACCGATTATGGTGCTAGACACCGGCAAAATGCCAAGAGAATGTTCGATGCCGGCCTGATTGAGCGGGATGAGTACAATATGCAAATCGCCCGCAGCCACAACTTATAATGTGAGGAATTTATGAAGCAAATTACCGTGTACACCGACGGCGCTTGCTCCGGCAACCCTGGCCCTGGCGGTTGGGGAGCCATCCTGGAGTTCGGCTCTCACCGCAAGGAAATCAGCGGTGGTGAAGTCCACACGACCAACAACCGCATGGAACTTTCCGGGGTGATTTTCGCACTAAAAACACTGAAAGAACCATGTTTGGTGGACTTATACAGCGATTCTAAGTACGTCATTGATGCCTTGGAAAAAGGTTGGGTCTATAACTGGGAGCGTAATAATTGGGTGAAAAAGGATAAAAAACCTGCCCTCAACCCGGACTTGTGGAAGGAACTTTTGATGGAAATACGTCGTCACACCGTCACCCTCCACTGGGTCAAAGGCCACGCAGACAACCCCAACAACAACCGTTGCGATGAATTGGCG
>JAWXUJ010000140.1:0-4659 GCA_044432765.1 Eubacteriales bacterium
GTGAGATGGGCCAGTCCACTGGCATCTGTCCATCGAGGGCAACGCCCATCGGGTAAGGACACAGGGTAATCCAAACAACATTATCATTGCAGACGAACCATCACCCGCAACCAATGCCTTTTTAGGCAAGATAATTTTGCGCCGTCTTGGGGTTGATTCGTATAGCTCATCGATATTTTTTATGCGAGAGCGGAGACTTTAGGAAACGAGAAAACGTGCCACTGGCACGTTTTTTTGATGTTAAATTCAAGTCTCCTCTTATTTCTCGACCATAAAAAAATGCTAGTCCTTTCGGACTAGCATTTTTTATGGTGCGAGAGAGGAGACTTGAACTCCCACGTCAGTTGACACACGCCCCTCAAACGTGCCTGTCTACCGGTTCCAGCACTCTCGCTTAGAACTTGTCCTGTTGGGACGATGGTTATTATACTATAATTTCGGCTAAATGTCAATGAAATTTTTATTTTTTTAGAGTTTTTTTCATTTATGGTTGCGAAAATCTACTTTTTCTGTTATGATATACTATGTAAATTTCTGTTCGGAGGAATCGTTTTGCCAAGATTTTTTGTCGCACCTGAAATCCTGGATCAGTCCACGGTGGAGCTGACCGGAGCACACGCTGTTCATGGCAAAGTTCTGCGTTTGCAGATCGGTGACCACGTCACCCTTTGCGATGGAGATGGTACCGATGGGGATGGGGTCATCACCCAGATTTCCAGCGATGCCATCTATGTGGACTTGCTCTCAACTGCGCCGGCTCAGTCTGAACCGTCCCACCGCGTCACCGTTTTTATGGCCTATGCAAAAGGGGACAAGCTGGAGCACGTGATTCAAAAAGCCACGGAGTTGGGTGCCTGGGAGATTGTGGCCTTTCCCGCCTCTCGATGTGTGGCGAAGGTCGATGGAAAATCTCTCTCTAAAAAATTGGAGCGTTGGCAAAAAATCGCCGTGTCTGCCGGGGAACAGGCGGGGCGAGGGCGCATACCCCAGGTTCGGGCGGCAAGCTCATTTGCCCAGGCGGTGGCCTGGATGCAAACCATGGATTTGCCTATTTTGCTCTACGAAAACGAAGATCAATTCTCCCTCCGACAGGCTCTTTCTGGATTCCAAGGAGAATCTGTGGCGCTGATGTCTGGCCCAGAAGGTGGCTTTGACCCCAGCGAAATTCAGGTGGCCTTGGATGCGGGAATTTCCATCTGCACCCTGGGTACTCGTATTTTGCGCTGTGAAACAGCTCCGCTCTGCGCACTGTCCGCCACCATGTTCGCCACTGGCGAGCTAGGTTAATTCAAAAAGAAGGTATGATTGATTATGGCAATGAAAAAAGCAAAGGTTTCTGCAAGCAAACCTGTTGAAAACGACAACACCATCACCAAAGCCGTTTACGCAATGGCGATTTTCTGCATTATGTTCTGGGGTTACAACATCTTGAAACCCCACCTGGTTATCAACGACAATTTGTCACTGGTTCTCATGCTGGTTCGCATCTCCAAGGTCATTTGCATCGTGGTCGCTGTGGCCTCTGTTGGCATCGTGGCCTACTTCCGCAAGAAGAAGCCCGTTCTGGTGATGCCTCTGGTGGCACTGACTGTGCTGATGCTCGCCGCCGCCACCACCTTTGACTACTTGGCTAGCTACTGGGCGTCCTACTCCCCAAGCACCATCTACATCGCTTATGTGGGCCTGTTGGTACTCTACCTCATTCGCCTGATTTACCCCGCTGAGTTCCTGCTGGTCTCCTGTACCAATGCCATTGGCGCACTGACCTTCTTCAACATCAGCAGAGACGAAGGCAGCGTGTTGTTCACCGTTCTGTTTGTGGTACTCCTGGTGGCTCTGAACGGTATGATTTATATGGGTAGCAAGAACAAGGGCAAGGTTGGCAAAGTCAAAGTCTTCAACGGCTCCCTTGTTGCCATGATTCCCTATGGCAATGCCGTATTCTTGGTCATCTGCCTCATTGGCTCCCTGGTTTTGGGCGAGCTCTTCGCCTACTACGCCATGTACGCTGTAGGCGCGGTGGAATTGGCATTGGCTGTTTATTACACAGTAAAACTTGCATAATAAAGACCCCCTGTCCAGTATCATAGGACAGGGGGTGTTTTTTTGTTCAAATCACAATCTCTCGTGCGAGGAACCCTGCTGCTCACTATGGTCAACATCGGTTTGCGAGGCAGTGGGATGTGTTTTCAGATTTTTTTATCCAACCGGATTGGAGCCACCGGCATTGGCCTACTACAGCTTATTTTGACGGTCAGCATTTTTGCCGCCACGGTGGGTAATTGCGGGGTGCGGGTGGCGACACTCTACCTGACGGCAGAGGAGTGTGGCGCCAGGCGGTGGGACACCATGGGGCAGGCACTGTACTGCTGTCTCATTTTTGGCCTGGGAACCAGCCTTTTAACCGGTGTGGGGCTATATGCCGGCTCCGCCTGGATTGCCACCCACTGGATTGGGGACGTAACCGCCTTGTCCAGTCTGCGATTGCTGGCGATTTTTCTGCCGGCAACCTGTCTTTGGTCGGTGATGTCCTCCTATTTCACCGCTTGCTCCCGCCTGTCCACCTTGGTGTGGGTGCAGGTATTGGATCAGGTGGTCAACATCGGTGTCACCTTGTTGCTTCTGGTTTTTTGGGCGGGGGACGATGTGGAAAGAGCCTGCTTGACCATCGTAGGTGGCAATGGCATTGCCACCTTGCTAACCCTGGTGCTGTTGCTCTCCATCGCCTTTGACGGCACCATCCGACCGGGGCAAAGTCCTGCCATGTGGCGACGGCTACGGAAGCTGTGTGGCCCTCTGGCGGTTAACGACACCCTTCGCTCTGGCCTGTCCACGGTGGAGAATATGCTGATACCCAAAGGGCTGTCCCGGTACGGTGCCAGTGGGCAGGAGGCCATGGCGGCCTATGGCACCATTGTGGGCATGGTCTTCCCTGTGATGATGTTTCCGTCGGTGATTTTGCTGTCTTTGGGGGACTTGTTGGTGCCGGAGCTTGCCAAATGGCGGGCACGGAACAACCAACAGCGGGTGGTAGGCCTCTGTGACCGCTGTTTGCGTCTGGGGACGGTTTTCGCCCTAGGGGTAGCGGGACTGTGCTGGAGCACCGCTCATTTACTGGGAGAATTGCTCTATCGCAACCCCCAGGTGGGGACGTACCTGCGGATTTTAGCGCCCATGATACTCTTTCTCTACCTGGATGCCATTGTGGACGGCATCCACAAAGGTCTGGGGGAACAGGTTTACTGCGTCCGGGTCAACACCTTGACCAACCTACTGGATGTGATACTGTTGTGGGTACTGTTGCCACGTTTGGGCATCGGAGGCTATATCGCCACCTTCACCATCACCCACATCATCAACTTTTATTTGAGCGTGATGCAGTTGACCAAAGTGACAGGCTACCGCCTACCCATGGGATTTATGGTAAAAGCCCACCTCTGCGCCTTGGGTGCCACGGTGTTTGCCAGTTTTGCCACCGTGGGGCAGTTGTCTCTTTCCGTGACGGTGGTGACCAGTGGCGCCAGCTACCTTTTGATCTTCGCAGGCCTACTCCTACTCAGTGGAACCTTCTCCGCCAAAGAACTGCGGTGGTTCCAACAACTGTTCCGAATCTCCAACCTATAAGAAAAGGCATTGTACAAAAACGCAAATTGCACCTGTAGGGGAGGGGCTCTGCTCCTCCCGAAAGTTGAAAATCTCCACCATTTTACGATAAATGGTGGAGATTTTGCATCTAGCAGGGCAGAGTAGAACCCTGCCCCTACAGTGGGTTTTCGTGTTTTTGTGCACGTGACCGCGGGCGATTTATGAATCGCCCCTACAATATGGGACTGGAGTGGGGTTGGGTTACACCACTTCCACGGTTTTGGAGATGGCCAACTTGTGGTCGAAGTACAGTTCCAAGGAGTAGTCGCCAGGTTCACTTGGGGTGGTGGCTTCGCCGAGGAAGAGGCCACTGCTCCACAGATCGTCCCAGATGCCGGAGTAAGCTTCGTAGTAGTAGGGGACGTCCATGCTGTCGCGGATGACGATGAGCACATCCACAGAGTCGTCAGAACTGTTGCGACCGGACAGCGCATCCACACCGAAGGCGAACTTGGTGTCGGTGGCAAACTGACTGGCGCTACCGGTCAAATCTCCTTTGCTCCAATTTTCTTTGCCGGGATGTTCAAAGAGACCCAGGAAGAAGGAACCGGTACCGTAATTGGTAAAGCTGCCGTTGGAGTAGAGGATGGCTTCGGTAATGCCTTCGCCACTGACGGTTTGTCCGGCGGCGGTTTGCAGTTCAAACTGATAGGTGGTGCCGGGAATCAAGTTGGTCAAGGTGGCGGAATCCCCGGTGACCTCTACAAAATTGGTCAAGGTGGAAAATTTTGGCGTATAGACGATGCGCCATGCGCCATCTACAATGTCACTGCTCCAGGACAAAATCACAGAGCCGGTTTCCTCGCCCAAATCAGCGGTAAAACTGTAGATTTCGGCCACGGTGGGGGACACCACCAAGGTGCCAGGAACCACGGTGCTGAGGGAGGTGACGGAGATGATATAGGTGGTGCCGGCCTCCAAACCTGCCACAAAAGCGGTGTTGTCGGTGGTGGCGATGGTGGAGATGGGGGTACCGTCGTTGGTGGAGGCGGTGACCGACCATTCTTCGCCGTC
>JAWXUJ010000141.1:0-4610 GCA_044432765.1 Eubacteriales bacterium
CCACATGGAAAGCATTTCTCATTCAATTCTTGAACATCGCCGGTACTGGCCCGATTTTTGGTGCCATTGCAGGTGCTATGTGGGGTCCCAACGCATTCCTTTGGATTGTCTTTGGTTGCATCTTTGGCGGTGCCATCCACGACTTCTACATCGGCATGATGTCCCTCCGCGCCAACGGCGCTTCTGTCTCCGAACTGGTTGGTCAAAACCTGGGCGGTGCTATGAAAAAGTTGATGGTGGTATTCTCTGTGGTACTGCTTCTGTTGGTCGGCGTGGTCTTCGTGTCCTCTCCTGCTGATTTGTTGGCAGACCTGACCAGTGTCAACCGTTGGGTCTTCGTGGCTGTAATTTTGGTCTATTACCTGGTGGCAACCGTTTTGCCCATCGACAAAGTCATTGGCAAAATCTACCCTGTGTTTGGTGCCGCCCTTATCATCATGGCTGTGGGCATCGTCGGTGGTATGGCCATCAATGGCGACTTGGTCAACATCCCTGAATTCAACTTCACCAACCCTCATGTGGATGGCAAGTCCATCTTCCCATACCTGTTTATCTCCATTGCCTGTGGCGCCATCTCCGGCTTCCACGCAACCCAATCTCCAATGATGGCCCGTTGCATCAACAACGAAAAAGAAGGCCGCAAGGTGTTCTATGGTGCCATGATTGCAGAAGGCTTGGTCGCGCTGATCTGGGCCGCCGCCGCTATGACCTTCTTTGGTAGCCTGGAAGGATTGCAAGAAGCCGGCGCAGCCGCTGTGGTTGTCAACAAAATCTCTACTGGCCTGATGGGTCCTGTGGGCATGGTGCTGGCAGTTCTGGGCGTTGTGGCCTGTCCCATCACCTCCGGTGATACGGCCTTCCGTTCTCTCCGCCTCACCGTTGCTGATACCTTCAAATTGGATCAAACCAAGCCTATGAACCGGTACATCATCGTCATTCCAGTCTTCGTTCTAGCTGTGGCGCTGCTTTTCATCGATTTCAACATCATCTGGAGATACTTCAGCTGGTCCAACCAAACCCTGGCCTGCATCGCCCTTTGGGCCGCCGCCGCCTTCCTGAAAAAGGGTGGCAAGAACTTCTGGATTCCCTTGGTGCCTGCCATGTTTATGACCGTGGTTGTCACCTGTTATATTCTGGTTGCTCCAGAAGGTTTCTATGCTTTGATGACCAGTGCCATGACCTTGGAACAAGCCGAGATGGTGGGTGTCATTGTGGGCATCGTGGTGTCTGCTTTGGCAACGGTTTTGTTCTTCGCAAGAATCAAGCCAACGGTGAAAAGAAAATAACATATTCTCATCAAACAGGTGCGACCATGTCGCACCTGTTTTTTTGCGTATGCCAAGGAAGAGCAAAAAGAAACATGGACATTCATTGCGGAGAATGGTATAATTTTTGTATACTATAACTAGAAAATCGCCTCTGCAAAGGGGGATAAGGAGTAAAAAACATGAAAATCATCAATGGTATGGTATTCGGAAAAGATTGTAAATTTACAAGGCGGGATGTACCCATCCATGGGCAACAGTTTGCGGAGCGTTCCACAGACGGTTTGGTTTATGATGCAGAGGGATGTTATGTTGTCCCAGGCTTTGTGGACATTCATACCCACGGCGCTATGAACTACGATTTTAGCGACGGCAACCCAGAAGCACTGGAAAAAATCAGCCACTTTTTCGCAACAAAAGGCACCACCGGTTTTTTGGCAACCACCATGACATTGCCGGAAGAGGTGCTGACCAAGGCAGCGACCACAGCGGGGAATTTCGTCCCCAAGGACGACCAATCCACCTGTCTGGGCATCCACTTGGAAGGACCCTTTGTGTGCGCTGCCAAAAAAGGCGCCCAAGCCGAGGAATTTTTGGCAAAACCGGACGTTGCCATGTTTATGCGATTGCAAGAAGCATCGGGAGACATGGTCAAGCTAATCACCATGGCACCGGAAGTGGAAGGCGGCATGGAGTTTATCGAAGGTGTCAAGGACTTTTGCACCGTGTCTTTGGGACACACCGCCGCCAATTACGACACTGCTTTCGAGGCCATGGAATGTGGCGTAACCCATTGCACCCATATGTTCAATGCCATGAACAGCCTCCACCACCGAGACCCCGCCGTCATCGGTGCGGCTTTTGACCATGAGGCCACTGCAGAGTTGATTTGTGACGGCATCCACATCCACCCCAGCGTTATTCGCATGAGCCACAAAATGTTTGGGCAACGGTTGGTATTGGTGTCCGACTCTCTGCGGTGTACCGGTATGCCAGACGGCGACTACACCTTGGGCGGCCAGCCTGTGATTATGAAGGGTGGAAAATGCTTCCTCCACGACGGCACTTTGGCGGGTAGCTCCATCTGTCTCCATGACAGTGTGCTCCGCTCCACCGGCTTTGGCATCCCCCTGGAAGACGTCATCTACGCCGCAACCTATGCCCCGGCAAAGGCCGTCCGCATGGAGGATGTTGCAGGTGTCATTGCCCCTGGTAGACTGGCAGATTGCGTGATTTTAAACAGCGATTTATCCATCAAACAGGTATTTTTAAGAGGAAAACCTGTGCTTTGACCAAAAAATGGAGGTATCCCAATGATTGAATTTGGAACTGGCGGCTGGAGAGCCGAAATCGGAAAAGAATTTCACATGGAAAATGTGCAAAAAGTAGGCCAGGCCATGGCAAACCGGATTGTGGCAGAAGGTCGTCAAGATACACCAGTTATCGTTGGGTACGACCGCCGATTCCTGTCGGCAGAGGCCGCCCATTGGTTGGCTGAAATGCTGGCAGGACAGGGGATTACCGTCTGGTTTATGCGCCGGAGCGTCCCCACACCTCTGGTGATGCACACGGTTTTGAAGCAGAAACTGTATTACGGCATGGAGGTCACCGCCTCCCACAACCCATCTTCCTACAACGGCATCAAGGTCATCGTGGAAGAAGGGCGAGATGCCCCCACCGAGTTTACGGAGTCTTTCCAACCGGCGGTCAACGCACTGTCCAAGGGGGATTTAACCCCCATGGACTTTGAAGAAGCTGTGGAAAAAGGGTTGATTGTCTATCAAAACAGCCCATTCAATGACTTTTTAGACAACATTCTGGAGGTTTTGGACACCAAGGCCATCCGGGACAAAGGCCCCAGAATCCTGTTCGACCCCATGCACGGTTCCTCCACCTATCCACTGATGGCGCTGTTCTACACCGCCCGGTGCACCGTGGACCTGGTCAATGACGACAAGGATGCCTACTTCGGTGGCAAAATGCCTGCCCCAACGGCGGTTACCTTGCAGGAATTGAGCCAACGGGTGGTGGCCGGTGGCTACGACCTGGGCATCGGCATCGATGGGGATGGTGACCGTTTGGGCATCATCGACAGCGACGGCACCTATGTGGATGCCAACGACATCCTGTTGCTACTATATTATTATCTCCACGAACATAAGGGCTGGAAAGGCGCTGTGGTGCGGAACTTATCTACCACACACCTATTGGATAGACTGGCAAAATCCCTGGGTGAGGAATGCTACGAAGTTCCAGTCGGGTTCAAATACATCTCATCCAAAATCGATGAAGTGGATGCCGTCCTGGGCGGGGAATCCTCTGGCGGTTTGACCGTCCGGGGACATATCCACGGCAAGGACTCCGTCTACGCCGCCGTCCTCTTTGTGGAAATGCTTTGCGTCACCGGAAAATCCGCAGGTCAACTGGTGGCAGAATTGAAGGAAAAACTGGGCACTCTGGTCATGGAAACCGAAAATCTCAGCTTCCACCCCGCTCGAAAAGGTGAAATTTTAAAAGCGGTTATGGAGGACAAGTTGGTGCCTCAATTTGAGGCTCCCATTGTCCGCGTCAGCTACATGGACGGTTGCAAGGTCTATTTCGAGGACGACAGCTTTGTGTCCTGCCGATTCAGTGGCACCGAGCCATTGCTCCGCATCTTCGCCGAGGCGGAAACCAGCCAGTTGGCAAAGTCCTATATCAAACCCTGGCGGGAAATGCTCCATATTTAATCAAAGGAGATTCTTATGAAATACGGATATTTTGACAATAAAAATAGAGAATACGTCATTGACCGGGTGGATTTGCCCACTTCTTGGACAAACTACATTGGCACCGACACCATGGCGGGGGTCTTCAACCAAACAGCCAATGGCTACACCTACTACGGCTCTCCCGAGTACCACCGAATCACCCGATTCCGCCCCAATCAGGGCGCCATGGAAGGACCCGGTCACTACGTCTACCTACGGGATGACGACGATGGCGACTACTGGAGTGTCTCCTGGCAACCGGTGGGCAAGCCTCTTGACCAGGCCAAATACACCTGCCGTCATGGGATGTCCTACAGCAAATACCAGTGCCAGTACAAGGGCATTTCCGCCCAGGAGAAACTGTCCATTGCCATGGACGACCATGTGGAAATCATGGACGTGACCATCACCAACGACAGCGACAACGTACGGAATCTCAGCGTCTATTCCTATGTGGAATTCTCTTTCCACCACATCGCCATGGACAACCAAAACTTCCAAATGAGCCTCTATGCCGCCGGCAGTCGCTATGAAAACGGCGTCATCGAGCACGATTTGTACTACGAAGAGGACGGTTTCCAATTCTTCACAGCCA
>JAWXUJ010000142.1:0-4593 GCA_044432765.1 Eubacteriales bacterium
ACCGTCCATAATCACGTTATGGGTACGCGCCATATTCCGTTGCAAATCCAACAGATATTCCCGCACCACCGGTTGGGCGGAGATGGCGGAGGCGATTGCGGACATCCGCGGGGTGCGAATTTCGTCAGACACATCGTTGCCGTTGAGAATCATGTGTTGCACGCCGTCATCGTCGTACTCCATTTGAATGTCGGCATCGTCAATGAGCCGGGTGACACCGTCGGTGTCCTTGGGGCCGATGCCGTAAAAATCCATGTGGTAGCCCACGGTGCGATAGATGGCACCGGTGTCCACATAGACATATCCCAGTTTTTCCGCCACCCGGCGAGCCATGGTGCTTTTCCCCGCACCAGCAGGGCCGTCAATGGCCACAGATATATATTTCGCCATAAAATACTCCTTTTCTGAAATCGGTTTCGTAGGGCAAGGGCTCTGCTCTTGCCACTGTCCCAAAGGGACAGAATATATTTTGTAAATCTGACTATTTCACGTTTTTCCAAATCGGATGGCAAGCGCAGCGCCCTTGCCCTACCATCATTCCACAATACCCTTTGCGGCGGCAACAGCCGTTGCCCAGGCGATTTGTAGGTTAAACCCGCCGGTGTAGGCATCCACATCCAGAATCTCCCCGGCGAAGAAAAGGCCAGAGGCCAATTTGGATTCCATGGTTTTGGGGTTGACCTCAGAGACTTTGATTCCTCCGGCAGTGATGATGGCCTCGTCCACCGGGCGAAGTCCCGCAATGGGGACGGTGAAGTGTTTCAGCAGTTCCAGCAAGCTACGCCGTTGCTCCTTGGTGATGGAGTGGACTTTGGTGTCCCCGGGAATCCCGGAGCGGTGCACCACCACAGGAATCATCTTCCGTGGAAGCAGGTCACCCAATGCGTTTTCAAAGTCCTTGTTTTGGTATAATTCAAAATCACGAAGCAGTCGTTCGTTCAATTTTTTCTCGTCCAGAGCAGGCTTTAAGTCGATGGAGATGGTGTAGGTGTCCTTTGGTTTCATGTGGGCGCTTGCTGACAGAATCACAGGGCCAGACAGGCCGAAGTGGGTGAACAGCATTTCCCCGAAGTCGGCATAGACCACCTTTTTCTTTTGGTTGATCATTTTGACTTCCACGTTTTTCAGGGACAGACCCATCATCCGTTTGCACATATCGCCGTCTTCCACCATGGGCACCAGGGAACCAACTGGTGGTACCACCGTGTGTCCCACCGATTTTGCCAATCGATAGCCATCACCGGTGGAGCCGGTTTGGGGGTAGGAACACCCGCCGGTTGCCAAAATGGTGGCAGAGCCACGGACTTCCTCCACATCGGTGATAACGCCCACCACAGTGCCGTCCCGGGCAATCAGTTCCAGAACGTCTCCGTAGCGGACATCCACACCAGCCTCCTCCATGGCACGGGTCAAAACCCGGTTGATGTCGGCGGATTTTTCCGATTGGGGAAAGACCCGGTTGCCCCGCTCCGTCTGGAGAGGACAGCCACGGCTTTCAAAAAATTCCATGATTTTAGCCGGGGGATACCCCGCCATGGCGCTGTATAAAAATCGGCTGTTGCGGGGTACGTTTTGCAGTACCACCTCGGCAGTGCAGTCGTTGGTCACGTTGCACCGCCCCTTGCCGGTGATCAGCAGTTTTTTGCCCAGGGTACGGTTGTGCTCCAAAAGCACCACCGATTTGCCCAGATTTGCGGCGGTGATGGCAGCCATCATACCCGCGGCGCCACCGCCTACCACAATGACATCATGTATCATATCGTTCATAGACCTCATTTTCTTCCCAAATTCGCTCCAGTTTTGCGTAGGTTGAGGCCAATTCCGCCTCTTTTCGCCGTCCAACTGCCACCAGAATGGCATTGATGATGGACATAGGCGCCACCAGGGAGTCCACAATGGACACCATTTCGCTTTTCGCCACCAGCACATGGTCTGCCCCATTGGCGGCGGGAGCTTGGTGGCTGTCGGTCAAGGAGATGACCGTGGCACCGGCCTGTTTACAGTAGTTCACCGCCTTGATGGTACCACTGGAGTACCGGGGAAAACTGATGCAGATGATCACATCCTCCGCCCCAATATGTACCAGTTGTTCAAACATTTCACTCATGGCAGTGGACTCCACCATTTTCACAGAATCCAACATATTACGCAGATAATAGTTCATAAAACCGGCCAAAATAGAAGAGGATCTAGCGCCGGCAATGTAGACATGGCGTGCCTTAGAAATGGCATCCACCGCCCCTTCAAAGGCGCTTCTGTCCAGGGCTTCATTGGTGCTCTGGAGTGTGTCCATATCGGCGCAGAGCACCATGGATGCCACATCCTGGCTTGCCAACATATCGTTGACCACCTCAATCCGCTGTACGGAGGTCAACTTGTTCCGCACCACCTTTTGCAGTGCTTTTTGCATGGCGGGGTAGCCGTCATAGCCCAGTTGGACAGCGAACCGCACCACGGTGGATTCGCTGACATCCACCGCCTTGCCCAACCGGTTGGCGGTCATAAAGGCGGCCTTGTCGTAGTAATCCAAAATATAATCGGCAATCCGCCGTTGTCCTTTGGACATGGCAGATGACTCGTTTTTCAACACAGAAAGTATGTCCATGAAACCTCCGGAATTAAATGGATTTTAAGTAGGCCACCTCGCCAGGGGTGAGGTGTCGCCACTGCCCCACAGCCAGGGTGTCCAGGTTGATGTTGCCCTCTGCCACCCGCTTGAGGCGGGTAACTCGCAAATCCGCGGCAGCGCACATCCGGCGAATCTGGCGATTGCGCCCTTCAAAGATGGTCATTTCCAACATGGCACCACCGTCTTCCCGGCTCCAAACCACCCGGATTTTGGCGGGACGGATGGTGTAGCCATCCAGTTCCAAAGGTTGGTGGAGCCGTTCCAGACTGTCTTCCTGGAAGCCATTGACCCAGGCGCAGTAGGTCTTACCCACGTTGCCCGAGGGGTGCATCAGTCGGTTTGCCACCGCGCCGTCGTTGGTCAGAAGAAGCAGACCCTCAGAGTTAAGATCCAGGCGCCCCACCGGGTAGACCCGCGCGCCACAGCCCTCCACCAGTTCGGCTACGTTTTTCCGTCCCTCCTGGTCTTTCAGGGTGGTGACGTAGCCCCGGGGCTTGTTGAGAACCACGTAGACCGATTCCGGTTGGGTGGTCAACACCCGACCTTCCACGGCGATGACATCCTCATCCGTGACCTTACATCCAAGTTGGGCAATTTCTCCGTTGACGGTGATTTTTCCATCTAAAATCATCTGCTCCGCGGTGCGCCGTGAGGCCACACCGAAGGCAGACAAAACCTTTTGTAAACGTTGTTCCATATTATCCTCCGAAAAGCTGTTCCAGCCAACTTTTCTCTTGGGGTGGCTCTATTTTTTGTGCCACGGTTTTTTCATAAACCAGTGGTACCCGCCCCAATTCTCTGCCGTCTATCAGCAGTTTTGCGTAGCCCGCCGGGTGTCCATTGTGAACCGCAGCGAAGGCAAATTCCGGTAAATACAGGATAATTTCCACAGTTTCCCCTGAAAAAAGTCCAAAAATCCCATCTTCACCGGCGATGCAGTTGACCGTTTCTGTGGTGCCACCGATGATGGGCACCTGCCCCATGACCGTGCCGGCGGTGACCGCAAATTCCTCTTTCATCCGATCAAAGCCGTTGTCCAGCAGGACTTGGTGGTCGTTCCAATCGTCAGGGGCGTTCATGGTCACGGCGATTAAGGTGCGGTTTTTCCGCTCTGCGGCGGTGACCAACAGGCGGCCTGCCGCCTGGGTATAGCCGGTTTTCACGCCGATGGCGCCGTCGTACCGCCACAGCATTTTGTTGTGGTTTTGGAGGACGCGACTGCCGACGGTCATGGATTTTGTGCTACAAACCTGGCGGAAGTCGTCATTTTTCATGGCATAGGCCGTCAGGGTTGCCAAATCCAGGGCGGTGGCGTAGTTGCCATCGTCGTCCAAGCCGTGAGGGTTGGCAAAATGGGTATGTTCCAGACCCAATTCCACGGCTTTTTCATTCATTTTAAGGACAAACTCCTCCAAATTACCAGAAATCTCCAGTGCCAGTGCCATGGCGGCATCGTTGCCCGAGCGGAGCATCAGGCCGTAGAGCAGTTGTTCCACGGTCAAAACCTCCCCCACCTTCAGGTAGAGAGACGAGCCTTCGATGTCCACCATATCCGCGGTGATGGTCACTTTTTCTTCCAATTTTCCACTTTCCGCCACCAGTAACCCGGTCATAATTTTGGTGGTACTGGCGATTAACCGCTCCGTTTCTCCGTCCTTATCATAGAGAACTTGCCCGGTCAAGCCGTCGATCATAACGGCGGACTGGGCGGAGATTGCCCCAACATTTACCACGGAAAAACTGGCTAAAATCGCGGAAATAATCAATATTCTTCCTATTTTCATCATTTATCACCCATAACAGTTTGCCATGGGCGACGAAAATCATGCAGGTTCTTCGTCAGTAGTTTCTGCCTTTTTTGGCAACAATTCGGTGACTTTGTCAATCAGCTCTGGAATCATTTCCAGTACGCGGTCTGCGGTGTTGGTGGCAGGCTGTGGAATGGCAAGCATCCGCACGCTGTC
>JAWXUJ010000143.1:0-4581 GCA_044432765.1 Eubacteriales bacterium
ACTGCTTTCGCTACCAGCCAAACCACTGATTACGGAGAGAACAACGATGCCGATGATGTCATCAATCAGGGCGGCACTCAAGAGGGCGGTGCCCAGTCTTGTTTTCATCTTGCCCATTTCATTCAGGGTTTCCACGGTGATGCTGACAGAGGTTGCGGAGAACACAACGCCAACAAAAGAGGCTTGGAGGACGGATTCATAGGTGAATTCGTCCAGGAAGAAGAAATAGTAGATACCACCGCAGAGTACCAGTGGCACAACCACACCGAAGACGGCGATGACACAGGCCAATAGACCGGTGGACTTCAGTTCTTTCAAATCAGTGTCGATACCGGCGGTGAACATCAACATAATCACGCCGACTTCAGCGGTTTTCACCAGAAAATCCGTACTCTCCAAAACGCCGAAACCACTTGGCCCCAGGATGATACCAGCCAAAAGGGCACCGATGACTTGAGGTAAGTGTGCCTTTTCCGTCACCAGACCGAGCAACTTGGTGGAGATCAGGATGATTGCCAAAATCAATAAATAGGTGTAACTTTCCATGGATTGCGGGTCACTTTCTTTCCTTTATTATTTAAACAGCACCTTCTTTGGTGCGTTGTGATTATAACAGAAAAAATGCCCATTGCATAGGGGAAAAACCATAAAATAGTTCACAAATTATTCATAGAATCCATCCTGCTTTTATGAAATTTACCTATGGGCACCTCTAAAAATCTAGGGCGGGCAAGATAGCCCTAGATTTTGTTCTCGGATTTGTTCAAATTTTTGGGTAATCCTTAGTGGATTGGGCGGAAATTTGGGCAAAAAATGCGATAAAAGATGGGTTAGCTTGCCTGTCATGGGTTTTTAGAGGTGCCCTACTCTTGAATTTGGATGGAGAAGGCATATTGGGTGGATTCACCGGCGGGCAGGTGGTGGAGGTTGGTCTTGGTTTCCAAATCATCCACCACACCGGCGGCGGAGGGCAGGCCGGTCCATGGTTCAATGCAGACGTATTTGGCGTTGGTGAAGGGCATTTGCCAAATGCCCAAGTATTTCATCTGTGGGAAGGACAGGGTGATGGACTTGGTGCCACCTCTCCGCTTGAGGGTGACGGATCTGGGGCAATCCTCCAAGACCAGAGCATCGTTGTCAAACAGGCCGTGGGTCAGGTGAAGGTTGCGACCCTTTTCCAAAGGCAGACAAATTCGTTGGTCGGTGACGAAGCAGTCGGCGGTCAGGGCAATGGCCTTGACGGTACTGGACTGGTCAAATTGCAAGTCATAATCAGAGAAACCGCCATCGTCAAATGGCACTTGGAACCCGGGGTGACCGCCTATGGCAAAGGGCATGGTGACGTCACTGCGGTTGGTCACATCATAGGCCACTTGGAGGGTAGCACCACGCAGGGCGAAGACCACATCCAGTTGGAAGGCGAAGGGGTATTGGATGCGGGTTTTCTCGTTGTCACAGAGCCGGAAGGTGATGGAATCGGCGGTGTGGAAGGCTACTTCCGTGGGGTTGGACATAAGGAAACCGTGGATGTCCATTTCGTAGGTTTTGCCTTGATAGGTGTAGCATCCATCTGTTAGACGGCAACAGATGGGGAATAGGTTGATGGCACGGTCAGGCCAAGAGGCCTTGTCACCTTGCCACAAATATTCCTGTCCACTGGCTTTGGATTGGATGGACCAGAGTTGTGCACCCATGTGGTCGATGCCTATTTTTAAATATTGATTTTCGATGTAATGTACCATAAAAATTCTCCTTTGTTTTGGTTACCTATAGTGTATCACTCCAAGTTTACCGTGACAAGGGCGATGGGACGATTTGTTTGCGGCAGATTGCACAATATTTCAAAGATAAAATCAGCAAAATCTCCATAAAAAATAAGGAGCTGTCAAAACAGCTCCTTATTTTTTATGGATTAACCCAGGAAACGATACAGGAAGGTAACGATTTGGGCGCGGGTGCAGGGGTTCTCGGGGGAGAAGGTGTCATCGCCCGTGCCGGTGGTGATGCCTTCTTGGATTGCCCAGACCAGGGCGGGTTCATAGTAGGAACCGGACTCTACATCGGTGAAATCTTGGGTGCCTTCCACTTCTGGTTCGCCGGCGGCGCGCCAGAGAAAGGTGATGATTTGAGCGCGGGTGCAGGTTTCATCGGTGCCAAACACGCCATCGCGCAGTCCGGTGGTGATGTTTTGTGCAACCCCCCAGTTGATGGCATCAGCGTAATAGCTGTCGCTGTCCACATCATCAAAGGAGTTGTCACCATCGACGACAGGTTCGCCATATGCGCGGTGGATGAGGGTCAAAACTTGCGCGCGGGTTGCATCGACGTTGGGGGAGAACTTGGTGGCAGAGGTGCCGGTGGTGATGTCTTGTTCCACCGCCCAGAGGACAGCGTCGTAGAAATAGTCGTCGCTGTCCACATCGCGGAAGCTGGTTTCCACTTCGGTTTCTTCTTCTACCACTTCCTCTTTTTCGGTAGAGGTGGAGGTGTCAACCAAGGTGCCCATGTTGTTGCCACCACTGGAAGAGGTGTAGGTCCAAGGGGTGACGACAAAGTTGGAGAATTCCAAAACGGTCAGTTGGACGTATTTGCCGGTGGTGTCGGAGAGAATGGTTAGATTGTGGGTTTCAGTGGTGCCAGCTTCTTTGATGTGTACCACGGTGGCGCGGTTGCCCACCACAGAGTTTGCCAGGTAGATTTTGAAGGTGACAGGGGTTTGCAACTGCGTGTTGGAAATGGTGGTAGCAATGGCCTCGCCCACTTTTTCCATGGGTTTGATTTCCAAAACAATGGTGGCATCGGTCACTTCTACATCAGCAGGCAGGTCGACATCGGTTTTTTCGCTGATATCCATATAAACATAGGTATTTTCTTCAATGGAGGTAGCATCGGCACCGTAGACCGCCAGACCCAAGCCAGAGACTTCTGCGGTGGTGACGGAGCTTGCAGAGACTGCAGTGCCGGTGGTCAGGTTGGCGTTTGCATTGACGAAAAGTTCGTCCAGTGCGTTGACTTCGTCCACTTTGTCCACCAGTGCTTCAGTGGGAAGGGTGACCACAGTGGCGGCGGCATCATTGATGTCCGTGGTTTCGCTGCTTTCGGTCAAGCCTTCCAATGCGTCGGACATGGCGTTGTCCACGGTTGTGTCGTCTACTGTGACGACGAATAGATTGCCGTTGGCTTCGGCATGGTAGAAGTCTGCAATCAAATCAGTAGCAGGGGAGACGGAGTATGTGCCACCGGAGATGGAGACAACACCTTCTTCTAGTGCCACTGGTTCCACAGAAAAATCAGTAGTGCCGGTGAAGGTGCCGCCGGTGATGTTCAGTGCATCCAGGTAGTTGGGGTGGGTTTCGGAATCTTCATTGTTGAATACCCAAGTGCCATTTTTGTTCATACGACAAACGATGATTGGTGCGTTGGCATAGCTTTTGATGTTGCCACCATGGATGGTTCCGGTCATGTCCTCATTGCCATCTTGATAACCAGACCCGCGGGACATAAACAGGATGGCTGCGCCGGATTCTGCAATGGCACCGTCGTTGTCCGCTTCGTTTTTGTACAGTTCCACGATTTCTTCTGTGGTGGATTCCACGGTGCCACCATTCATGACGAAAGCACCTTCGCCGGAGAATTGAACACCGCTGTAGTAGCCGGAGACAAGACCGCCGTTGATGGTCAAATCGCCAACCTGTGGATGATAGATGGCGGCATGCAGGGCTTGGACAGTACCACCATTGATGGTGATGTTGGTGTAGTCATAGGCACCCTGCCCGACAATACCGTAGGTGCTGCTAGCGGAACCGATGTTGCCTCCATTGATGACTATGGTGGGTGCGTAGTTTTTGTAGGTGGAGGAGTCTACGGCGGAGCCATATCCGTAAACAGAAAGCGCTGCGAAGTGGGCAAAAATATCACAGCCGTCATCGATTATGAGCGTAGAAGCGTATGAATTATCTGTGCCAACAATCACACCGTAACCACCATCTTTGGTGTTCGTAATACGCAAATCGGACAATGTTAATTTTTCAACATCATAAATCAGCAGGCTAGCCTTGGCAGTATCAGAAACCAACGCACCATTTTTGATTTGGATTTCTTTATTTTGTCCACTGATTGTAATAGGACTAGGTTTCCAGACTGAGTCTGTTTCAGTGTGATTGGTGATGGTCTTCCCACCCAAATCCAAGGTGATGGACTCGTTGATAGATAGTGCACTTGACAGTTCAACGTCTGTCAGCATCTCCACCACGTCGCCCGCTTGCCCATCGGCAACTGCGTGGGTGATGTCACCGTAGTAGAGGTTTGTGGTTTCATTGTAAGCCTGGGCATCGGGTGTGGCGGGGTACCAGGAGTAGAAGTGGGTGGTGGAATCCTTGACCCAATAGATGGCAGACCAGGTGTTGTTGTCATCAATTTTCACTGCATCCAAGTAAATGTTGTCTCGAACCTTATTGTCCTGGTGAACGCTGTCCACCGTGTTGGTGCCGGTGAGGGTGAAGGATGGCTTGGTGGTGACACCTGCGCCCATGGCAACATTGACGCCACCCCAACCGTTGCCGGTGATGGTCATATCGGATG
>JAWXUJ010000144.1:0-4578 GCA_044432765.1 Eubacteriales bacterium
CTCCACGACCAGGGTGTGCCCATGGAGGCCAAACCCTTCTCCATGGGTGTTCGCATTGAACACCTGCAAAAGGACTTGGACACCGCCCAATATGGCAAGCAAACCGCCCAACTTCCGCCGGCGGACTATAAATTGGCAGTCCATTTGGATGACGGCCAATCGGCCTACACCTTCTGTATGTGCCCCGGTGGCTACGTGGTGGCCTCCGCTTCCGAAGTGGGCGGTGTGGTCACCAACGGCATGAGTTATGAGGCCCGCCAGGGCAAAAATGCCAACAGCGCATTGCTTGTCACCCTCCACCCCAAGGATTTTCCCTATGAGGGTCCATTGGGGGGCATGGTCTGGCAACGAGAATTGGAGCAACGTGCCTTTGCCTACGGCGGGGGAGACTACACCGCCCCCGCCCAGTTGGTGAAGGACTTTTTGGCAGACCGTCCCTCCACCAAATTGGGCACCGTGGAACCAACCTACGCACCCGCGGTGAAACTGGGGGACTTGCGCCAGGTATTGCCCGCCCAAATCACCGATGTCATGGTCAAAGCACTGCCCCTCCTGTCCAACAAACTGGCGGTGTTCTCCAAAGGTGATGGGGTGATGACCGCCCCAGAAACCCGCAGTTCATCCCCGATTCGCATTCTGCGGGACGAGACTTCCCAATCCCAAATCCGGGGGCTATACCCCTGCGGCGAAGGTGCCGGCTATGCCGGTGGCATCACCTCCGCCGCCATTGATGGCATCAAAATCGCAGAAGTGATTTTAGTGAAGAGCGCTTCTAAAAACCTATGACAGACAAGCTGGCTTATCTTTTGCCCTCATTTTTTGTCCAAATTCTCCACCAATCCACCAAGGATTACCCTGGAATTTGAACAAATCTGAGGACAAAATCTGGCATCATCTTGCCCGGCCTAGGTTTTCAGAGGTACCCTGAAATAAATGCAATTCAAAATTGAGAAAAGAGGAAACAGTATGAAAATCAGCAAACACCTGCAGATTGGCTTACTCTCCGCAACCCTAATCTGCGCCATCACCGTCTCCGCCAGTGCTTTGTCTGGCTTCACCTCCGTGGCTGTCACCATGGACAGTTCCAAGACCAGTCAAGTCCTTCTGGGGCAGGATTCCATCCACAAGGATGAAGCCGTGTCCACCATGATTGACAGCTCCACCATCGCTGCCGTCAACGGTGGCTTCTTCAACTCCTATTACACCGGGGGCACCACATTCCCCGACGATTGCCCCCAAGTCTACGGTGCCATCGTCAAAGACGGTATGTTGATCAACGGTGGCGACACCAACAACATGATTGGCTTTGACTACAACGGCAATGTCTACATCGACCGGGTGGACATCACCCCGGTGGTGGTGCGGAACAACGAGTTCTCCTTTGAGGGCTGGGGTGTCAACAAGCTGTACACCGACAGCAGTTCCGTCGCCATTATGACCGATGTGTTGGATTACAACTACACCGTCCCCAGTGGGTTCACCGTGGTCACCGTCACCAACAATGTGGTCACCAGTATCACAAGTCCTGCCACGGCCTATGTGGCGGACAACAGCTTCCATGTGGTCTACGGCCCCGATGCCGTTGCCCACAACGAGAAATGGGGCTACTACCCCGCCGTTGGTGACAAACTGGAACTGACTGCCACCTATAGCGCACTGGGTGGAGGGGACTGGTCTGGCACCAAAACCGCCGTCACCGGTGGTCGTATGTTGGTCATAAACGGTGTCAATGTCACCGCTGACACCTCCTACAACAGCGAATACGACACCGGCGAAGCCAAGCAGAACAACACCGACAGTTACGGTCGTAGCTACGCTGCCGTGATGAACGATGGCTCCATCCTCTTCGGCACCGCAACCGCAACCTTCCCAGAGTTGGCAAACCACCTGATTTCTCTGGGTGCAAAATCCGCCGTCAGCATGGACGGTGGCGCATCCTCCATGGCCTACGGCGCAAGCCAGGGTTACGTCTGCTCTGCCGGACGGAAATTGGCAAGTATTCTCGCCATCCAAACGTCCACAGGCACCGAAACCCAACCCACCGCCCCTGCCGTGGAAATCCCCACCAACGTGCCTGTCACCGGTAGCAACGTTCCTTCTTCCTGGGCTGTGGAGCCCATCAACACAGCCACCAGCTTGGGCTTGATTCCCTCCTGGATGACCTATGGCTACACCGCCCCCATCACCCGGGATGAATTCTGCCAGGTATTGGCGACCTTCATTCCCGCCGTCAGTGGCAAGAGTTTGGACACCATCCGCGGTAGTTTGGGTGCCAACTATGACGACTTCACCTTCACCGATACAGACAGCTACCAAGTCCGTTCCATTGCTGCTCTGGGCATTGTCAACGGCACTGGCGACGGAAAATTTTCCCCCAATGACACCCTCCTCCGGGAAGAGGCCGCAACCATGCTCCAACGGATGGTAGACCTGCTGGGCACCACCACCCAAAAGGCCAGCCCAACCTTTGCCGACCAAGGCTCCATCAGCGACTGGGCTGTGGCAAACGTGGCAAAAATCACCGGCGCCACCATCATGAACGGCGACGGCACCAACTTCAACCCCCAAGACACCTACACCAAAGAAGAAGCCTTCATCACCATGCTCAATACATATAATAATTTGATTGTAGGCTAACAAAAAGGTGCTGTAGAAAAACTCGAATTGCACCCGTAGGGGAGGGGCTCTGCCCCTCCCGAAGGTTGAAAATCTCCACCATTTATCGTAAATGGTGGAGATTTCTAGCCTGCGCGGGCGGGGTAGAACACGCCCCTACAAGATTGCGTGTCTTTTTGTACAATGCCCTTTTTTCGATTAAAACTTCGCTACGTCTGGGTCGGCGGGTTCTGCCAGTTCCATGGCGGTGGCGCGGAGGATGGGGCCTATGCCGTCATATATGGGAGAATCCTCCAATTCGATGTCAGCGGTAATGGTAATCCAAGTCCGTTGCTCCAGCTTGGCAGCCTCTGGGCAGTAGCAGGGGACTGCCATAAAGCCAATATCGTCAGCGCAACAGGTCATGACGAACCGTCCCGCGGCGAAGAAGCCCTCCACATCGTCTTGGAGTTGGGCAACCTGGGCTTTGAACTTGACGGATTTGCCGTCGTATTCCGTTTCGCACTCGGTCAGGTCACGGTACCACAGGGCGAAGTCCTCGTCCTGAATCTCCATGAAATCTGCATCCCGGTCGTAGGGGAGGGGGTCTTCGATGTCGTCGAATTTGGTGGTGTCGTCCACGTAGGTGTAGGCGATGTCCACCTGACGGCTGATGGCGCGCACCAGGGCATGGTAGGGCATGATGTCGGCATCTAGCTCCATGCGGTTGAACACGCACAGCTCACAACCTAAGATTTTTTCCACCACCAGTTCCCGCATATTGTCGTTGTAGGTCAAAATGGTGTTGCTATCTGCGAAGCAAATTTCTTGAGCCGCGTCCCAGTTTTCTGGCATGATTTCGTAGAGTTCCTCGGTCATTTCCATGCCGTTGCACTCCACGACCACCCGCTCTGCCTGGTGCTTTTTCACCAGAGAAGCCAACTTTTCTGTCGACAAATCCTGGGGTGTTTCCATGAAAACGGAATTTTCTGGGAACTTTTTCAGGTCATACTCCACTTCGCCCTCTTCCAAAACCAGAAGGAGGGTGCGCTCACCGTGGTTGAACTCTGGGTTTTCCAAGGTGTCTTGAATAAAGGTTGTTTTGCCACTGTCCAGAAAGCCAGTGAATACATATACTGGAATTTGTTCCATGTTATACTCCCATCAGCGCCGCAACGGCGTCTTTTTTCAGGCCGGAACCGATGACGCACAGTTGGCCTGTGACGTTGGGTCCTGCTTCGCGGATTTCCGTCTCACCGGGGACGTAGTCGAATTGGTACCAGGTGCCGTCCTTGCCTGCCACGTAGCCTTTGGCGCGGAGGATGGTGCCGTAGGTCTTGTTGTCGGACAGAGCCATGCAGATGGATTCCAGTTGGGTTTTGGTGAAGGTGTTGACGGTCTCTGCGCCCCAGGAGGAGAAGACGTCGTGGGCGGTATTGCCAACAATTTTACGTTCCATGGCGGCAAGTTCTGCCAAAACACCGCTTTTTTTCTCCATTGCGTCCAAAATTTGCCCGCCGGTGATGTCGTCCCAAGGAGTGGTGATGATGGTGGCCTTTGGGTTTTGTTGACGGAGGCATGCGGCGGCGGTTTGCAGCTTTTCCCGGGTCACATCCCCGACGCGGCTCATGATGATGACACCGGCGTTGGCGATTTGGTTCAGGTAGAATTCGCCGAAGTTTTTCAGGTAGATGGCGCACTTTTTGCCGTCCACCACGGTGATGGCATTGCCCAAAACCACTTCGTCGTTGGTGACTTTGCGGACAGCGGCCAATACGTCGGACAGCTTGCCCACACCGGATGGCTCGATGAGGATGCGGTCGGGGTGGAAGTCGTCGATGACCTTGGCTAAGGCCTTGCCGAAGTCCCCAACCAGGGAACAGCAGATGCACCCGCTGTTCATCTCGGTGATTTCCACGCCGGTGTCCCGGAGGAAGCCGCCGTCGATGGCGACTTGCCCGAACTCGTTTTCAATGAGGACGA
>JAWXUJ010000145.1:0-4572 GCA_044432765.1 Eubacteriales bacterium
CATTGCCGCCCTTGCTCTGCTTGTGGTGGGGTATTTGGTGTTTTCTCTGGTTTCCAACGTCTACACCCCCACGGTGACCACGGTTGCCATTGCCTATGAGGCCGGCGAGGGTTGCGCCGTCATGGGCTATGTGGTGCGGGAAGAGACGGTGCTTACCTCTACATCCCCCATTGTGGTGGCGCAGTTTGACGAGGGTAAGCGAGTTGGCAACAACCAGGTGGTGGCCTATGGCTACGACACCGATGCCGCCCGCCAGACCCAAGGGGAAATCGACGCCATTGTGGATCAACTGGAACAACTGGAGTTCGTGGGCAACACCACCGTTTCCGCCACCGCCATCCCCGTCTTGGACAAGGAAATTTTAGACGGCATTTTCCATGTGAATATGGCTGTGGCGCAAGGAGACTACACCACAGCCTATGAAAAATCCCCCTCTCTGGAGGGTCTGGTTCTCCGCAGAACTGCCGAGGAATCCGATATGGAGGCTTTGGCGACCTATCGCACCCAACTGGAGAGTCAGCTCTCCGTGCTACAATCCACCAACACCGCCGGCGGGCGGGCCGTCATCGCCCCTCATTCTGGCTACTACTCCAACGAGGTGGATGGATTTGAGTCCATTTTGACGGTGGAATCCCTGTCCTCCATGACCGTTGCCGGCTTTGAAAATATGGTACCCACCGCCATCAGCGACAATGCCTTCGGGCGACTCATCGGTGGGGATAGCTGGTATTTTGTCTTTGCCATTCCGGAGGAATATCTGCAAACCTCCCAGGTGGGGGACTGGGTGGGGCTTAGTTTCTCCGGTCACCTGCAGGATTTGGCAGATGTGAAAATCACCTACATTGGCGAGGTGGAAAACGGGGAATGTCTGGTCACCTTCCAATCCAAAGACAACATGGCGGATATGACCATGCTCCGCTATCAACAGGCTTATATCACCTTCCAGTCCTACAGCGGACTGCGGGTGCCAAAAGAGGCGCTCCAGGTGGACGCAAACGGCAACCCCGGGGTCTATGTCCTGGAAAGCGCCAAGGCACAGTGGAAAAACATCCAAATTCTATACGACAACAGCGACAGCTATGTGGTGGCTCTGGACAAGTCCTCCACCAGCAACCTTTGGCCTGGAGATGAGATTATCCTGCAAGCCAATGATTTATACAACGGAAAGGTCGTGGGCTAACCATGGAACATATCACACAAAACGTGGCGCAGTTGCGTCAAAAAATCAACCAGGCCGCCATCGATGCCGGGCGCAACCCGGCAGAAATCACCTTCTGCGCCGCCACCAAAATGAACGATACCCCCGCCATCCGCACCGCCAGCGAAGCGGGCATCGATTGTTGCGGGGAAAACCGCGTCCAAGAACTGCAAAAGAAACAACCAGAGGGTGCCTATGAAGGCGTTCCCATCCATTTTATCGGCCACCTCCAGACCAATAAAGTCAAGTTTGTGGTGGGCAATGTGGACATCATCCAATCCGTGGACAGGCTCCCACTGTTGGAGGCCATCGAGAAAGAAGCTGCCAAAAAAGACCTGGTGCAGACCATTCTTCTGGAGGTCAACATCGGTCAAGAGGAGAGCAAAGGTGGCTTTACCGTGGCAGAAACGATGGAAATTTCTTCCAAAATCACCCAATTTCCCCATGTAAAACTGGTCGGACTCATGGCAATTCCACCAATTTCCACCTTTTTCGGAGAAAATTCTGCTTTTTTTCAAAAAATGTACCAGCTTTTTATTGACATTAGAGCAAAAACATACGATAATGTTACTATGGAGTGTCTATCCATGGGGATGTCCGACGATTATGTCGAAGCCATCGCCAATGGGAGCACCATGATTCGCATTGGCACCGCCATTTTTGGTGCCCGCAACTACTAATTTGAAATACATTGACCGACGCTACGGTTTTTTTAGGAGGAAATTACACCATGGGATTTATGGATGAATTGAAAAAATTGACCAGAACCTACAATGAAGACGACGATGCCGAGTTTGACGATTTTGGCGATATGGATGGGGAAGAAACTGCCAGTCGTACCCCACGTGCTTCTCGCACCGCCCCAGCATACAACCTAGACGACATGATGGACACCAGCACCACTGCTACCCCTTCTGGCAATGCCAAAGTGGTCAGCCTGCACAACGGCGCGAAAATGCAAGTGGTCATCGTCAAGCCAACCCGCTTTGACGAAGCCTCTGAAATCGCCGACTCTCTTCTGGAGAGAAAAGCATTGGTGTTGAACCTTGAAAATACAGAAAAAGATGTGGCTCGCCGTTTGGTGGATTTCCTGTCCGGCTGTGCCTATGCCATGCAGGGTGCCATCAAAAAAATCGCCGCATCCACCTATCTCATCACCCCCAACAACGTGGAAATCATCGGCGATCTACTAGACGAGCTGGAGAGCAGCGGTCTTTATTCTTAAATCATAAAAGGAGGTCTTTGTTGTGTTTACACCACAAGAAGTACAAGAACAAACATTTGACAAGGCCGTCTTTGGCGGCTATGACATGGGTTGTGTGGACGATTTTCTGGAGCCACTGACCAACGACTATATCGCACTTTATAAAGAGAATTCTGTGCTGAAAAGCAAACTGAAAATCGTGGTGGAAAAGCTGGAAGAATACCGTAGCCAGGAAGACGCCATGAAAAAAACCATGGTCACCGCCCAAAAGGCCGCCGAAGCCATCACCGACGAGGCGCAACGGAAAGCCGAGATGATGATGATGGAAGCAGAATCTATCATGCGGAATAAGTCCCAAAACGTCCAACAACTGGTGGATGCCGAGGATAACCGGGTGGAAAAGGCGCGTCAAGCTGCCGCCACCTTCATCGACATCATCGAAAAAGACGTTGCACGTCACCTGGAACTGCTGAAAAATCTGAAAATGATGGATTTGCCAGCTCCCAGCCCTAAGATTTTTGACTACGACCGTCACGCAACCCGCACCATTCCTCAAATCCCAGTGACATCGGTTGCCCCTGTCGTCCCTGTGGCACCCATTGTACCCGTTGCACCTGTCGCACCAGTTACAGAGACACAAGAGGATATGGTGGCACAAATTGCCCAAAATATTGGAAAAATCGTGGACGATGGCTCCGATTTGGACTCCACCCGGGTGGCACGGAGAGATACCGGCAAATACCCTGAACTCCAATTCGGCAAAAACTACGACCCCACGTTGCCATAATTGGGCAAATGGTTCTCTAGTAAGGCCGTAGGGCCATGGCAAGCCATGGTCGAGGGCGATTCGTGAATCGCCTCTACAGCACCACAAGAAATTCGCCCTTGACAATGGGCGGAAATATAGTATAATATTCAATAATATGACAATGACGATGATAAGGACGAGTATGCCCTTTTTTGAACCACAGAGAGTTGCCGTTTGGTGGAAGGCAATGTTCAAAACCGGCGGAAAATCACCTTGGAGTCTGCCGCCTGAACTAGAGTAGGGTTGGACGTCTGGCGGTCGTTACCCCGCCCTAAGTGGTCGCTTCGGCGGCAACAAGAGTGGTACCGCAGAGGTTTGGCCTTTGTCTCTTATTTATAGGAGACAAGGGCTTTATTTTTTTGATTAACAATTAACGATTAACAATTATCGCCTGCGGGCGGGAATTTTGATCGTTACTCAAATCAACTATATGAAATGTTGCATATCGCACCATTTAATTGCAAATGGTAGGGTGTCACAACAACCACCTTAATTGTTAATCGTTAATTAGAAAAGGGAGTTTTTTATGGATTATAACAAGACAATCAATTTGCCAAAGACGGACTTTCCTATGCGGGCTGGGCTGCCCAATCGGGAGCCTGGGATGCTGGAAGGCTGGCAAAAGCTGGATTTATACAACGAATTGCTGAAGAAAAATGAGGGCAAGCCTCGATTCTCCCTCCATGATGGCCCTCCATTCTCCAATGGTGACATCCACATGGGTCACGCACTGAACAAGTCTGTCAAAGACTTCATCGTTCGCTCCTACGCCATGCGGGGCTACTACACCCCCTATATCCCCGGCTGGGACAACCACGGTATGCCCATCGAGTCCGCCATCATCAAGAAAAACAAGCTGAACCACAAGACCATGCCTGTGTCTGAGTTCCGCTCTGCCTGCCACGAATTTGCACAGAACTTCATCGACCGTCAAATGGACGGCTTCAAGCGTCTCGGTGTCATTGGCGACTGGGAACACCCCTACAAAACCATGGACCCTGGCTTTGAAGCAGAAGAGATGAAAGTCTTCGGCGAAATGTTCAAAAAGGGCTATATCTATAAAGGCTTGAAGCCTGTGTACTGGTGTCCCAAGGACGAAACCGCTTTGGCTGAAGCGGAAATCGAGTACGCCGATGAACCCTGTACCTCCATCTACGTCAAGTTCCAAGTGAAGAACGACCAGGGTAAGCTGGCAAAGTACGGCGACCTGTCTAAAATGTTCTTCGTCATTTGGACCACCACCACTTGGACATTGCCCGGCAACCAAGCCATCGCCCTTCACCCCAGAGACAGCTACGTCCTGGTCAAGGCTGGTGAAGAAATGTACGTTGTGGCAGAAGCCCTTTGCGCCAAGACCATGAA
>JAWXUJ010000146.1:0-4563 GCA_044432765.1 Eubacteriales bacterium
GCCGTCAAGAGCTGGGACGACATCGAAACCGCTTGCGAAGAAAAAACCGTTGTCGAAGGTGTTGTCACCGAAGAGAACAAGGGCGGCATCGTTGCCAACGTCAAGGGCGTTCGCGTCTTTATCCCCGCTTCCCAAACCGGCGTGCCCAAGGGTGGCGAACTGTCTATCCTGATGCGCAAAACCGTCCAAATGAAAATCACCGAAGTCAACCGCGCTCGTCGCCGTGTCGTCGGTTCCATCCGCGACGTTCTGTCCGAAGCCCGCAAGGCTGCCAGCGAAAAAATCTGGGCAGACATCGAAGAAGGCAAGAAGTACCAAGGTACTGTTAAGTCCCTGACCTCCTATGGCGCATTCGTCGACATCGGCGGTGTGGATGGCATGGTTCACGTCTCCGAACTGTCCTGGAGCCGCATCAAGAACCCTGCTGAAGTGGTCAAAGTTGGCGATGCCATCGAAGTTTTCGTCATCAGCTTCGACGCTGAAAAGAAGAAAATCTCCCTGGGCTACAAGACCTCCGAAACCAATCCTTGGGAAATGTTTGTCACCAAGCACTCCGTTGGTGACGTGGTCAATGTCAAGATTGTCAAGTTGATGACCTTCGGCGCTTTTGCTGAAATCATGCCCGGCGTTGACGGCCTCATCCACATCTCTCAAATCGCTGATCGTCGCATCGGCAAGCCAGAAGACGTTTTGTCCGAAGGTCAAGAAGTGGAAGCTCGTATCATCGATGTCGACGTGGAACACAAGAGAATTTCTCTGTCCATCCGCGCACTGCTCGCTTCTGAAGAAGACGACAACTACGACAGCGACGACTTCAACCCAGACGATTTCGAAGAAGCTGAATAAGTTTTTTAACAAAAATGCTAGCCCTTTTGGGCTAGCATTTTTTGATTAGGTTCTGGCAATGACTTCCATCTCTACCAATGCGCCTTTGGGCAGGGCGGAGACTTCCACACAGGAGCGGGCAGGGTAGGGTTGGGCAAAATATTGGGCATAGATTTCATTGAGTGCGGCAAATTGGGACAGGTCGGTCATAAAGACGGAGGTTTTCACCACGTTGGACAAGTCCAAGCCAGCTTCAGCCAAAACGGCCTTTACGTTGGCGAACATTTGGTGGGCTTGGCCTTCGATGCCACCTTCTGCAAGCAGACCAGTTTCTGGCACCAGTGGCACTTGGCCAGAGCAGAATACGGTGTCGCCACAGTGAATGGCTTGGGAATAGGGGCCCACAGCAGCGGGGGCTTTGTCTGTATAAATTACTTGTTTCATTTTCAAAATTCCTTTCGGTTGGTTTCGGGTCGTCAGGGATGCCGACCCCTACTAGAGATTATACCATAAAAAAATAAATTTGTGAAGAATTTATGAAAAGGCTTGCAAATTTTCCAAAAGGGAGTATAATAACTTTAGCACTCGGAACTGTTGAGTGCTAATTTAAATACAAAGGATGAAATCAAATATGGCAAAGCAAGAATTTAAAGCGGAATCCAAGCGTCTTCTGGATTTGATGATTCACTCTATCTATACCCACCACGAAATCTTCCTGCGGGAATTGATTTCCAACGCATCCGATGCCATGGACAAACTGGCCTACCTGTCTCTCACCGACCAAAACGTGGGCATCTCTCGCGACCAATTTGCCATGTCCCTGTCCATCGACAAGGAGCACGGTACCCTGACCTTGTCTGATAACGGCATGGGCATGAGCCAGGAGGAAATGGAAGAGAATCTGGGCACCATCGCCAAAAGTGGCTCCTTCCAGTTCAAAAAGGACATGGAAAAGCAAGAGGACATCGATATCATTGGTCAGTTCGGTGTGGGCTTCTACTCCGCATTTATGGTGGCGGATGCCATCACCGTCATCTCCAAAAAATACGGCAGTGACGAAGCCTGGATGTGGCAATCCAGTGGCGCGGACGGCTACGACATGACCGCTTGTGAGCGGGATGAAGTGGGCACTGACATCATCATGAAAATCAAGGCCGACACTGAAGATGAAACCTACAGCAAGTACCTAGAAACCTACGAACTGCGGAACTTGGTGAAAAAATATTCCGACTACATCCGCTACCCTATCAAGATGGATGTGGAAAACTCCAAGCCTTTGGAAGTGGAAGAGGGTGCAGAGCCACAGTATGAAGTGGTCATCGAAACCGAAACCTTGAACTCCATGGTGCCTCTGTGGCAACGGAGCAAAAAGGATGTGGCCCAGGAGGAATACGACAGCTTCTACAAGGACAAATTCTACGACTTTGAAAAGCCACTCACCAACCTCCATCTCAGCGTGGAGGGTACCGTGACCTACAAGGCACTGCTTTTCGTGCCAACCAAGGCACCTTACAACTTCTACACCAAGGAACACACCAAGGGTTTGCAACTGTATTCCTCCGGTGTCATGATCATGGAGAACTGCGAAGACCTGATTCCCGAGCACTTCCGCTTTGTCAAAGGCGTGGTGGACTCCCAAGATCTCAGCCTGAACATCTCTCGCGAATTGCTCCAACAAGATCGCCAACTGAAGTTCATCGCGGGCAATTTGGAGAAGAAAATCAAAGGCGAATTGGCCAAAACCATGGAAAACAACCGTGAGGAATACGAGAAATTCTTCTCCGCCTTTGGCCGTCAACTGAAGTACGGCATTGTGGCCGACTACGGCACCAAAAAGGAACTGCTCCAAGACCTGATTCTTTTCTGGTCCAGCCGTGAAAACAAGATGGTCTCCCTGAAAGAATACGTTGCCACCATGGCAGAAGGCCAGGAAAAAATCTACTTTGCTGCCGGTGAAAACCGCACCCGCCTGGAACAACTGCCACAGCTGGAAACATTGAAAGATAAGGGCTATGACGTGCTCTTCTTCACCGATGATGTGGATGAATTCTTGCCACAAGTCCTCATGTCCTACGACGAGAAAAAACTGCTGAACATCGCCACCGAGGATTTGGGTCTCACCTCTGACGAAGAGAAAAAGGCTATGGAGGAAAAGCAAGAGGCCTCCAAAACCACCTTGGACTTCATCAAAGAGGCCTTGGGTGAAGGCATCAAGGAAGTCCGTCTTAGCGCCAACCTGAAGAGCCATCCAGTCTGCCTGGTGCCAGATGAGGGCATGACCTTTGAAATGGAAAAATACTTCAAAAAAATGAACCCAGAAATGGACATGAAGGCCGGCAGGATTTTGGAACTGAACGGCGACCACGATGTCTTTGCAAAACTGCAAATCGCCGTGGCACAGGAGCCAGAAAAGGCCAAAACCATGGCAAAAATCCTTCACTATCAAGCACTGCTTATGGCGGATTTGCCCATCGAAAACCCCACCGAATACACCGACCTTATCTGCTCTCTGATGTAATTCCAAAAAATCCCACATCTTTTTGATGTGGGATTTTGTTAAAATCCCCTTGACAAAAACAACATTCTTTTATATGATATATATGAATAGTGTTGGTAAAAATTCTCTGTATTTGTAGAATAAGACAACATTATGCTGAAATTTGAAAAGAGAAAAGGAGAATTTTATGGAACACGTAACATTTTTGGACATTGCGATTATCTTTGTTTATCTGTTATTCACCTTGTTTATCGGCTTTTACTTCACAAAAAAAGTCAAAAACTCTGGGGATTTCTTCATCGCAGGACGGACTTTGGGGCCTGTGGTTTTGATGGCAACCATCTGCGCTTCCATCATTGGCGGTAGTGCTCTCATCGGTCGTGGCAACTACGCCTACACCGGCGGTGTGGTGTCCATCGCCATCGCCTTGCCCTATATGGTGGGTATGTTCATATTCTCCGGCTTCACCGGACGTATTTCCAAAATCGGCCAAAAATACGGTGTCAGCTCCATTCCAGAATTGATGGAATTGCGGTTCGGCAAGGTGGCAAAGATTTTAGCCGCCGCTATGATCGCCTACAGCATGGCTGCCACCGTCGGTGCGCAAATCAGCGCAACTGCCACGGTGTTCAGTGTCATCGGTGGGAGCTACGGCATTTCCTACATGGTGGGCGCTGTGCTTGCGACCTTGATTTTCGCAATCTATACCGCCAGTTCTGGCCTGTTTGGGGTGGTTTACACCGATTTGGTTCAATTTTTTATTCTTATTATCTTTGTGTACATCCTGCTCCCCATTCTGTCGGTCAACGAAGTGGGTGGCCTCAGCGCGTTGATTGCCCAAACCCCTGTTTCCAAGTTTGAATTCAGTCTGGCACCTAGCGTCATCACCTTGATTTTCACCAACTTTGTCATGACATTGGCGGGCGCTGAGTTCTGGCAACGTGCCTTCGCCGCAAAGGACCCCAAAACCGCCCTCCGTGGTCAGTTCTCCGGCACTGTTGTCTATGCCTTGACCATTTTCATCACCTTGTTCCTGGGTCTGTCCGCTGCCATCATCTTCCCCAACCTGGTGGAGGAATACGGCAGTGCCGACTATGCCATCCCTGTTCTGGTGGCCTCCATCCTGCCTGTGGGTCTCACAGGTTTGACCTTCGCCGGTTTGCTGTCGGTGATGATGTCCTCGGCTGACACCTGTATTTTGGTGGCAACTCAGGCCGGTGTCAACGACATTTGGAAGACCA
>JAWXUJ010000147.1:0-4563 GCA_044432765.1 Eubacteriales bacterium
GCTGGTCAGCCCCATTCAGTGCTTCTACTTTGTCATTTTCATTTTGATTATGCAACAGATTGACGGCAATATCATCGGCCCTCGGATTTTGGGGGATAACGTTGGCATCGGAAGTTTTTGGATTTTGGTGTCCATCACCGTGGCAAGCGCCATGTTCGGCTTTATGGGAATGTTGCTTGGTGTTCCCGTTTTTGCCACAATCTATATGATTGTCAGCGAAATTATCACTGTAAAGTTGAAAAACAAAGGGAAACCCATCGAGACCAAGGCGTACCATGCCATTGAAAAAACCCAGGACTTGAACGTGAAAACACAGAAAGAGGAACCGATTTTAGTGGAAAACCAAGAGGAACTAGCAGAGAAATAAGGAGAAAACCATGGGAAAAATTCATGTAAATTTGAAAGAGAGAAGCTACGACATCGTCATGGAGACCGGGATTTTGTCCCAGTGCGGAGACTTGACCAAATCTGTGGTCAAGGGCAGTCGGGTTGCCATCGTCACCGACAGCAACGTGAATAAACTCTATGGGAAAACTGTGGTAAATTGTTATAGAAATGCCGGATTCCTGGCTGAAATCCTGGAAATTCCCGCAGGAGAATCCAGTAAAAACCCAGTTCAACTGGCACAGCTCTGGGAGGATATGGCCTCCATGGGCATGACCCGCCACGATACCGTGGTGGCTCTGGGTGGTGGCGTGGTCGGCGATTTGGCAGGCTTCGTGGCAGCGACGCTGTACCGCGGTGTGGCCTTCGTCCAGATTCCAACCACCTTGCTTGCCCAAGTGGACTCCTCCGTCGGCGGGAAGGTCGCAGTGGATTTGCAGGCCGGCAAAAACCTGGCAGGTGCCTTCTACCAACCCAAGTTGGTCATCATTGACCCGCTGGTGTTGGACTCTTTGAGCGACAAAGTCTTTGCAGATGGCATGGCAGAAGTCATCAAATATGGCTGTATTTGGGATGAAACCCTGTTTGAAAAACTGGAAAAGTTGGAAAATCGGAAAGGCATAGCTCCGGAAATTCTGGATGTGGTCGCCACCTGTTGCGACATCAAGCGGATTGTGGTGGAGGAGGACGAGTTGGATTTTGGTCTGCGAATGATCCTCAACTTCGGTCACACTCTGGCTCATGTTTACGAAAAAGCCTACCATTATGAGACCTACACCCACGGAGAAGCCGTGGCGGCGGGGATGGTTTCTGCTTGCAAACTGGGCGTTGCCACCGGAGTCACCCCTGCGGATTTGATCCCACGACTGGAGAAAATTTTGACCTCCTACGGCCTGCCAACCGCCATTCCTGTGACCCGCCAGGACTATTTGGACACCCTCCATCTGGACAAAAAAGCCGATGGCAAGGGCATCCAATTCATCCTCCTGCCCCAACTGGGAAAGGCGGGTGCTTACCCCATTACTGTGGGTGATTTATTGGAAAAAGTCGAGGAATTATCCGTATGAATGTGACAATCACACCGAAAAAGTTGACGGGTACCGTTACACCACCTGCCTCTAAAAGCGTCGCCCACCGTTGCCTGTTGGCTGGGTTTTTGGCGGCTGGAGAAAGTCAAATCCAGGGCATTTCCCCCTCGGAGGACATGGAGGCCACCTGCCGTTGTGGTGTGGCACTGGGGGCCAAAGTTGTCGTGGACGGCGAGACTGTAACCATCGCGCAAGGGGATGGCGGTGGTAACCGCCCCACCTTTGACTGCGGGGAATCCGGTTCCACGCTCCGGTTTATGATCCCCATTGCCGCTGCTCTCTGCGGAGGTGGGACCTTCACCGGTCGTGGTCGGCTGATGGAGCGTCCCCAAAAACCATATTCGGAACTTTTCGTTGGGAAAAATATTGAATTTACCCAAGAAAATGGTGAAATCGCCGTCAATGGATGGCTGAAAGGTGGGCGCTATGAAATCTCTGGAAACGTCAGTTCCCAGTTTATCACCGGTCTGCTCTTCGCTCTGCCCCTCTGTGGGGAGGACTCTGAATTGGCGCTCACCACCCCTCTGGAATCGGCGGGCTATGTGGACATCACCTTGGAAATCTTGAAACAATTTGGTATTAAAATTCAGGATTTAGGTGGTAAATACGCCATAAAAGGAAATCAAACATACAAAAATAGAACCATCGCGGTGGAGAAGGATTTCTCCCAATCCGCCTTTTTCTACGTGGCAAATGCCCTGGGCAACCACATCGATGTGGTGGGGATGAACCCGGATTCTGTCCAGGGTGACAAGGCCATGGAGGGCATCATCGCCACCATTTTGCAGGAGGATGCCCCGGTCATCGATATGCGCCAAGTTCCTGACTTGATGCCGGTGACCACGGTTTTGGCCTCCCTCCAACCTGGGAAAACCACGGAAATCGTGGGTGCCGCACGGCTCCGCATCAAAGAGAGCGACCGCATCGCCACCACCGTGGCGGGCATCACCGCCTTGGGGGGCAAAGCGGTCGCCAATGGGGACGGTGTCACCGTCTACGGTCAAGCCAATCTTCACGGTGGCGTTGTGGATTGCGCCAATGACCATCGCATCGCCATGGCTATGGCAGTGGCCTCCACCTGCGCAACCGGCGCAGTGCACCTGGAGGGCGCGGAGTGCGTCAAAAAGAGCTACCCGAATTTTTGGCAGGATTTTCACAGCCTCGGAGGTAATTTTACATGAAATACACAATTTTTGGAGAGTCCCACGGCACCGCCATTGGGGTGGTGCTCAGCGACGTACCATCGGGACTGATTTTGAATATGGAACAGGTTGCGACAGAATTGAAGCGACGCGCACCCGGTGGCAACCCCTTGTCCACCCCTCGTAATGAGAAGGACAAGGTGGAAATCATGTCCGGCCTTTTTGAGGGCAAAACCACCGGCACCCCCCTCTGTGCCATGATTTTCAACGGCGACACCCGCTCTAAAGACTATCAACCCAACTTGCCACGCCCCAGTCATGGGGACTTTTCCGGCAATGTCCGCTATGCCTGTAGCAACGACTACCGGGGTGGCGGTCACTTCTCTGGTCGTTTGACCGCTCCACTGGTCTTCGCCGGCGCCGTAGCCAAGCAGATTTTGGCGAAGAACCACATCTATGTAGGTGCCCATATCTCCAACATCCACGGCATTGCCGATGGGGAATTTGACTTCACTACGGCTACAAAAGAGGATTTTGAAGCCCTTGCCGCCAAACAATTCCCCACCATTTCTGACACCCAAGGGGAAAAAATGGAGACTGAGATTTTGAAGGCCAAGGGGCAACAGGACTCTGTGGGCGGTACTATCACCTGCATGGCAATCGGGGTTCCCGCCGGATTTGGCGCACCGGATTTGGGGTGCAACGTGGAGGGTGTGTTTGCCCAACATCTGTTTGCCGTCCCTGCAGTGAAAGGTGTCTCCTTTGGTGCCGGTTTCGATCTGGCAACCTTGTACGGCAGTCAGGCCAACGACCCCTTCTACATGAAGGGTGATACGGTGAAAACAAAAACCAACCATGCCGGCGGCGTCAACGGAGGCATCACCAATGGGATGCCTCTGGTCTGTACCGTGGTTATGCGCCCCACACCCTCCATCTCCCAAGAGCAGGACACGGTAAATATGGTCACCGGGGAGAACGCAAAGCTAGTCATCCACGGTCGTCACGACCCCTGCGTTGTTCACCGAGCCGTCCCTGTGGTGGAGGCGGCCTGCGCCTTGGCAATCTGCGAAATTCTGGGACTTTGAGGTGTAGTTATGGAAGATTTACAAACATTAAGACAAGAAATAGACAGCATTGACCAAGAAATCACCGCACTTTTGGAACGTCGCATGGATGTCTGCACAGACATCGGAGCATATAAATTATCCCAAGGTATGCCGGTGTTGGACAGTAACCGAGAGGCTGTGGTGTTGGAAGCCAAGGCTGGTTTGGTGGAAAATCCGGAGAAAATCAAAGATGTACAAGCTGTGTTTGAAACCATCATGGGCTGTAGCCGTCGTCAACAGCAAAAGTTGATGAACAAGCAGGACACAGTTTTCAGTAAATTGAGGGAAAAAGTGACATGGAGTGGCGAAAAAGGGGAGAATCCTGCTGTGATTTTCCAAGGCCAACCAGGGGCCTACGGCGAAGAGGCCGCCATGGGCTTTTTTGGCGACGACTGCGACCGTACCAACCTGAAAAGTTGGGACGGTGTCTTCCGCGCCGTCAAAGAGGGCTTCGGCGACTACGGTGTCATCCCCATTGAAAACAGCTCCACCGGCTCTATCAACACAGTCTATGACCTGCTGGCCCAGTTCAACTGTTACATCGTCGGTGAGCAAGTCGTCCGGGTTGACCACTGTTTGATGGTGAAGCCCGGCACAAAAGTGGGGGACATTCAACACGTTTATTCCCACGAACAGGGTCTGCTTCAGTGCAGAAATTTCCTGGGTGATAAAAAATGGGAGCGCCACGAGATGGCAAATACCGCCCTCTCTGCAAAATTTGTTGCAGAGTGTCAACAGAATGACTGCGCCGCCATTGCCAGTCCCCGGGCTGCGGAGATTTTCGGACTGGAAATCCTCCAAAGCCGAATCAATGACCGGATGAACAACTACACCCGGTTTATC
>JAWXUJ010000148.1:0-4550 GCA_044432765.1 Eubacteriales bacterium
GAGTACGAAAGTGCGTATATTTGACAGAAAAAGGAGGGAACACAATGGACACTGGCAGTAGTAGTGGCACACCTGTAGGCCGAAGACGATATGGGCAGAAAACTGTCGGTTTGACCGTTTTGTGTCCCAATTTTTGAGCCTTCGTGTGCCTTTACTTCCTTAGAAATTTGAAATTAAGGAGGAAAGTCCCATGGCTGAACCAGGCTCCTACATGGAGCATACTTTGCAGGCCCTCATCAACAGCAAAAAATATTTAACCTTGCGGGATGTGCTCAACACCATGAATCCCGCCGATATTGCCGCCGTCTTTGACGAGATGGACGGTGAATTGCTCCCTCTGCTGTTCCGTCTGTTGCCCAAGGAATTGGCGGCGGACACCTTTGTGGAGATGGAGCCAGAAGCTCAGGAGATTCTCATTCGTGGCTTCTCCGACCGAGAGCTGAAAGAGGTCATCGACGAGATGTACGTTGACGATGCCGTTGACATCATTGAAGAGATGCCCGCCAATGTGGTCAAGCGGATTTTAGCCCAGGCCGACCCAGATATGCGGAAGGACATCAACCTGATTCTCCGCTACCCAGAGGACAGCGCCGGCTCTTGGATGACCACGGAATACGTCAGCCTTCGCCCCGCCATGACAGTGGAAGAGGCCATCAAGCGGATTCGCCGCACCGGCATCGACAAAGAGACCATCTACACCTGTTACGTCATGTCCCACGACCGCCAACTGGTTGGCTTGGTCACGGTGAAAGACTTGCTTTTGGCGGAGGACGACGACGAAAAAATCCAGGAGATTATGGTGGAGCGGGTCATTTCCGTCCACACCCACGACGACCAAGAGGCCGTTGCCCAGATGTTCCAAAAATACGACTTCCTGGCCCTTCCTGTGGTGGACAGCGAAAACCGTATGGTGGGTATCGTCACATTTGACGACGCCATGGACGTGATGGAAGACGAGACCACGGAAGATATGGAAAAGATGACGGCTATGCTGCCATCGGAAAAGCCCTATATGCGTTCCAGTCCTGTGGAAATTTGGAAAAAACGGATTCCCTGGCTTCTGTTTTTGATGATTTCCGCCACCTTTACCGGCATGATCATCACCCACTACGAAGATGCACTGGCGATGCAGGTGGTGTTGGTGTCCTTCATTCCCATGATTATGGGCACCACCGGTAACTCCGGCACCCAGGCTTCGGTTACGGTCATCCGTGCCATCTCCCTGGGGGAAATTGAATTTTTGGATGCTGTGCGGGTGCTCTGGAAGGAGCTTCGCGTGTCCATCCTATGTGGCGTGTCCTTGGGCGTTGCTACTTTTATCAAAATTTCCCTGTTCGACAGAATGTTGATGGGCAACATGGACTTGACCGTGGCGGTCATTGCCACCATCTCCCTGACACTGACGGCAACGGTCATTTTGGCAAAGCTGGTCGGTGGGATGCTCCCCATGTTGGCAAAAAAGATGGGGTTCGACCCAACGGTGATGGCAAGCCCCTTGATTGCCACCATCTTGGATGCGCTGTCCCTGATTATCTACTTCCAAGTGGCAACCATGTTGTTGCATATTTAAAATTGCAGGTGTTGTACAAAAAACACAGGCAATCTCGTAAGGGCGGGGTTCTACCCCGCCCGCGCAGGCTGAAAAACTCCACCATTTTACGATAAATGGTGGAGTTTTGTTGGTTTTCGGGCGAGCACGGCTCGCCCCTACAGATGGAAAGAGGAAAGAAAAGATGCTGACAAGAGATCGAAATTTTTACAAAATGTTCTGTGCCCTGGCAGGGGCGCTTATGTTGGAGCAGGCCGTTGTCCTCAGTGTCAATCTGGCGGACAATGTGATGATTGGCAACTATGGCGAGCTGTCCTTGGCAGGGGTTGCCGCCGTGAACCAGGTGCAATTCGTCATTCAACAGACGGTCTATGGGGTGAACAACGGCATGATTGTCCTGGCCAGTCAATACTGGGGCAAAAAGCAAAAAGACCCCATTCGCAAGCTGTCTGCCATCGCCGTGGTCGTTGGTTTGGTGATGACCTTGGGTATGTTTTTGGTGGCCTCTTTCTGGGCAGAGGGACTGGTGGGTATCTTTGTCAAGGATGGTCAAGCTGTGGCGGAAGGGGTGCGCTACCTGTCCATCATCCGGTTTACCTATCCCTTGTTCGCTGTGACCACGGTACTTTTGGGCACCATGCGTAGCGTGGAAAATGTGAAACTGGCTTTGACTGTGTCCTGCATCTCCCTGGTGCTCAACTGCTCCATCAACTATGCCCTCATCGGGGGTAATTTGGGTGCGCCGGAATTGGGCGTGGTTGGCGCCGCCATCGGCACCTTGACCGCCCGGATGGTGGAGCTGATTTTGGTGGCCTTCTACGTCTTCAAAAAGGATAAGAAGCTGTCCATGAAGCTGTCTAACCTGTTCCATCTGGACAGAACCCTGCTGGGGGACTTTGCACGGGTGGGGTCTCCTGTGATCATCGCGGCTGTGTCTTGGGGGGTGGTCAATGCCATCCATTCTGCGATTTTGGCGAATATGTCCGTCAATGCCATGACTGCCTATTCTGTGTCCTCCACCATCTTTTTGTTGCTCAAGGTCACATCCGTCGGTTGCGCCACTGCCGCCTCGGTTATCATCGGCAAGCAGGTGGGCATTGGCGATATGGCGGTGTTGAAAACCTACACCAAAACACTGCAACTGATGTTTCTAGCGGTGGGGGCAATTCTTGGCACCTGCTTGTTCTTCATCCGGATTCCGTTGCTGTCCATGTACAATGTGTCCCAGGAAACCAGGGAAATGGCAAACACCTTTATGTTGATTCAATGTTGGGTGCTGTTCTTTATGTCCTATCAAATGCCGGTGAACTTCGGCATCATCCGCGGTGGGGGAAACACCAGCTTTGCCATGTGGCTGGATGGCATCAGTCAATGGTGCATCGTCATACCCCTATCCCTGCTGGCGGCCTTTGTGTTCTCCTGGTCACCGGCTGTGGTGGTTATCTGCCTCAACAGCGACCAATTTTTCAAGGGAATCCCCGGTGTCATCTGGTGCAACAGCTATCGTTGGGTGAAAAACTTAACCCGCGGTTAAAATCTTGGGCAAAATCCACAAAATGAAAGAGGAATTGCAATGCTTCGCTAAAGTATGAAAATATTCCATATTTGCCGTAAAAAAGCGAATAATATACAAAAATATCCAGGAAATTTCTGCTGTTTTGCAAGAAATCCTGCATCATAATTCAAAAATAGTCATACATCTATTAAAAAAACAATGGATTAACCCTAAAAAATAGAGTTTTTGGGATTCTAAATAATTTTTTCTGCAAATTACCACTTGAAAAAAACCGAAAAATATTGTATATTTATAGGTAGAAAACGCTCTTTGGAGCAAAAATTTAGGAGGAAATTATGAAGAAGAAAACATTAGCACTGACTGCTCTGGCATTGGTTGCAGTCCTGGCTCTGTCCGCTTGCGGCAGCTCCAAAATGACCATGGGTACTGGTGGTACCACTGGCACCTACTACGGCTTCGGTCAAGTTTTGGCTACCGAAATCAAGGCTGACGCTGACATCGACGTGACCGTCGTTTCCACTGGTGGTTCCGCTGCCAACATCCAAGGCATCGACGCCGGTGACTATCAACTGGCTACCGTCCAATCCGACGTTATGGCCTACGCTTACAACGGCGAAAAGTTGTTTGAAGAACCCATCGAAACCTTCGCAACTCTGGGCGGCCTCTACGCAGAAGCTGTTCAACTGATCACCGTTGACCCCTCCATCACCACCGTTGCTGACCTGGCTGGCAAGTCTGTCTCCATCGGCGACAACGGCTCCGGTGTGTACTTCAACGCAATCGACGTTCTGGCTGGCGCTGGCCTGACCGAAGACGACATCAAGCCTCAATACCAATCCTTCGGCGATTCCACCGAAGCTCTGAAAGACGGCAAGATTGACGCTGCTTTCGTGGTTGCTGGCGCTCCCACCCCTGCCATCACTGAATTGGCTGCCACCAAGGGCGTGTACTTCATCAACATCGATGGCGACGTTCTGGCCAACATCCTCAGCAATTGCCCCTACTACACCGAATACACCATCCCTGCTGGCACCTACGGTTCTGACCAAGTGGAAGACATCACCACCATCACCGTCAAGGCTACCATGATCGTCTCTGCTGACGCTGACGAAGATGATGTGTATGAAATCACCAAGTCCATCTTTGAATCCGCTGGCTCCTTGGCTCACGACAAGGCTTCCGAGCTGTCTCTGGAAAATGCCACCTCTGGTATGGCTGTTCCTTTCCACGCTGGTGCTGCCAAGTACTACGCAGAACAAGGCATCACTGTCAACTAATTCCATTGTAGAAACTCTGGCTACGGCGGATTTTTCCGCCGTAGCTTTGGCACTTATATATGGACTGGTGAGTAATGAATAATGAACAATTTTTAGGAATTATTCACTCTTCACTATTCACCATTCACCAAAGTCGGGACGTCGAGGACGCCGTCCCCTACAAGGAGAAAATCATCTCGCCCGCAGGCGATAATGATTCATTATTCAC
>JAWXUJ010000149.1:0-4519 GCA_044432765.1 Eubacteriales bacterium
CGCTTCCAGTAGTGACGGCAGTTATCTCAGTGGTCAACCGTCTGTTTATGCCGTCGATGGCGATCGCATCAACATTGAGACGTTCTCTATGTTCTATCAGACTGTGGAAAATGGTGTGGATGAAAGTGGCGTCACCTACTACACAGAAAAAATGGTGTTCCCAGATGTGGATGAAGACGGAGTAGCGGACACTGGCGCAACGGTGACAGTTACACCTTCTAGCGGCGATGCAAAGACATATACCACAGATTCCAACGGCGTTTTGACTGTGGAATTCGATTTCCAAACCGATTTCAAGGTCTCCGTTGCAACAGGGGAGAGCAGTAGTTCCTCAATCGAGGTGAGTGCCGATGATTTGACCCGTGAGGTCATGTGGTCCGATGGCTATTGGTACTATTTGGATGGTGGTTCTGTAGCCTATGGCTTTGGTGTAGAAGGTAATACACAGCAGCTTGTTACAGGACTGGCAAATGTGGTGCATCTCTACAATGGCAAAGCCATCACCAGTAGCGGTCAAGTCTACACTTTGTCGGCTGGCAATGCCACTGCAGGGGAGACCGTCACTGGCGTAGGCACTACAGCAGATGCAACTGCAACTCCGCTGGAATCTTACGTCTACTCCAACCAAGCACTGCAGGTGTTCGAGAACTTCAGCTTGTTCGGTGCCAACACGGTAGTTGCGCAACGGATGTACATGATGAATGGCGGATTCTACCCCGTGTCACCAGAGCAAAATATTGTCGCTGACGGTGTTCTGCTCAACTACGAAGCCACCGCGTCTGGCTCCACCCGATACTTTGCATTGTTAGAAGATGACAATGCTGGCACCATGACCAGTTATATCACCACACCCAATATGGGTGGCTTGTCCTCTACTGGGGTGGATCACATCTCCACTGACAAAGAAGGAGATGCGGCCTATGTGCTTCTGCTGTCCTATGGTAATGGCGGTGTGGCTGGTGTCAACTACGAAACGGGCTATGTGCTATTTGATCATACAGTGACCAGCAACAGTATGGCCGAATATCTGATGGATACCGTCTCTGGCTATGGCGATCAGCTGTTCGGCACAGGCATGGCAGAGGATGAAAGCTACACCAACGCCATCAGCACCATGTCTCTGGTCAACAACATCAACCTGAATGACACAGAAGGCGACGAATTCTCCACCGATGCCGATGGCACAGCCACCAGCCTTGGAGATGCCACACCTGATGATGGTGTCAACAGTGACAGCACAACGGTGGCGGATGGCGATGACGCATCCTCCGTGGATGACGACGATGAAACCGATGACGAAGTGGATGGCACTGGCTCTGGAGACGATGATGCCACCACCGCAGATGAGGACACCCCATTTGTGGACGGTGCCGAAGAAAGCGACAGCGTCGTAGTGGGCAGTGTCGATGGAACAGAGGCAACCACCACAGAAGTGGAAGAAACAACCGCAACTGGTACCGTCACTGGCACAGAAGGCACTTCCGCTGGTGAAGAAAGTACCAGCGAATCCACGGAAACGGTGGATACCACCACCTTGACCACCACCAGTGGCGGTGCCATTACAGGCGATATCTCCTATGTGGAAGGCGAAGGTGTCTATGTGGACGGCGAACTTCTGGCAAACTACGGTGAACTGTCCTATGTGGAAGGCGAAGGCGTCTATGTGGATGGAGAACTCCGATTCGTTGAAATGGAAGCCACAGAGTTGACAACTGAAGAAAACTCTGGTATGGTGGATGTAGAAGTAGTTCCACTTATGACGGTTGAAGTATGGGAAAGCCAACTTCTGGCATCTATGGGTGCCTACCAAGTGTCATACAACAGCGAAAGCGGGTCCTATGAGGTGGTCACCACAGAAGCGTTCCTCAGCCAGACTTCCAACAATTCCTCTGCTGGCACCGGTGGCGGCTCCGACAAAGATGCGCGCCTAGAGGCCATCCTCGAGGAATTAGAACAGGAAAAGGATGGCACATCTGTTCTGAATATCGGTCAAAGTATGGGCAAAAACTTGACACAAACCGAAGAAAGTGGTTTCACCCTTTTGGTGGTTGCCATTTTGGCCTCGGCTGGTATTCTTGCATTTATCTATTTCCGTTTGCGGAAGCGAGATAACTAATTGATACACCCAGTGGCGTTCACACACGCCACTGGGGTGTGAAAAGGATGGTGTGTGAACATGGAGCATGAATATAAACTGTATGCCTGTGGTACTCGGGGGAGTATCCCGGTTAGTGGCGCAGAGTATGCAGAATTTGGGGGGGACACCACCTGTTTCGTTTTCAGCAATGGCAGCCATGCCGTTGTGGTGGATTGCGGAACTGGTCTGCGTCGTGCCTATCCAATTTTAGAGCCTTGTTCAGCCGTAGATGTGATTTTTACCCATGTACACTACGACCACGTTTTAGGGCTCATGGGGCCAAAAACCTTCCCGCCAACGGCGGACGTTCGGTTTTACGGCAGATTCAGTCAGTGGTTTGAAACAGGTAATTTTGATGAGTTGTTCCGCACACCTTTTTGGCCCTTTGTGCCACAGTTCAAAACCTATGTGGATGTTCACGACGAAAACAGTGTGGACTTGCAGAGTGGCGTCAAGGCCATTCTTTGCCCTGCAAACCATCCCAATATATCTAGCATTGTTAGAATTGAATTACCAGGTAAAAACATTTGTTGCGCCTTTGATTATGAATACGACGGCTTTTTCCCAGACCATGTTGCAGAAGGATGCGATGTGATGGTTTATGACGGAATGTTCACCAAAGAGCAGTGCATCACCTGTAAAGGCTGGGGGCACTCCTGTTGGAATAGTGGGTGTGCTGTGGCACAGCGTTTGGGCATCCCAAACATCTATATCACACACCATGCCCCAGGGCATGATGATGCTAAACTCCGTCATATGGAAAAAGAGGCACAGGCAGTACGCAAAAACATTCGCTTCCTTCGGGATGGGGACGTAATCACACTGTAAGGAAGTGGTATCATGAGAGCAGAAATCGAAAATATGTGGGACGCGGTCAAAGACCTACACTATAACCGCACCCTTCAAAGCCTTCGGGCCAATATGCGAAACGCCCAGGATTTGCAAGAGGGGCTTACCATCTCTTTGGACTTGATGGTCACAGCATCTCACGCCGTTGGCGGCACATTTTGGGTTTATGACAAATATCGGGACGGTCGTATCCGCCCCAAAGCCGTCTACGGCGGGGCCGATTTGGGTGGCATCACCCTGATGCCAGGCGAAGGCATCGCAGGTCAAGTTATTCAACAGGGCAATGCCGTCATTGTGGAAGACTGCCAAAAAGATCCAAGATGGGCAGGCCGTGTTGACGGTCAGACCGGATTTAAAACCGAGAGTATGATTTGCGTACCCCTGCAAGTGGAAGATACCATTTTTGGGTGTATTCAAATCATCAATAAAACAGGCAATGTTCTGTTTGACGAAAGCGACTTGCAATTTGCCAAAGGATTTGCGGAATACGCCTCTGGCCTGTTTCAGGAAAACGGATTTTTGGAAGAATACCGAGCCGGTCAAGCACTGGAGCGGGGGAGAAGCCTGGAATCCACTTTTATGCAGATTTTCGGCGCCCAATCTGCCCGGGAAATGGAAGTCCATCTCCGCCGGGTGGAGGATTTTTCCCGGTTGCGAGCATCGGAACAGCGCGAAGTCCTGGACCTTGCGAAACAGATGTATGTATATTTTGCGCCGAAGCGGAAAAGCCGTCTCGGTGGTATATTTAGACGATAGGCCTCCTGCGGGAGAAACCATCGCCGCGTTTTGACGCTGGTGAATGAAAATTAAAGGAGTGTAGCGTATGAAACGAAATTTTAACATGATATGGCTTGCAATTCTGGTGTGCTTGGCAATGAGCAGTCTGGTTTTTGCAAATGATACGGTCGTTGAAATTGGTTCAGTGACGGACTTGCAAGCCTTGGCAACTGCCATCAATGAAGGCACAGCCACCGATACATCATGGAAGTTAACAGAGAGTATTGACCTGCCCGAAGAAGATTCTTGGGCAGGTATTGGTGCGTCTGACCATCCTTTCACTGGCACCTTTGACGGCGGTAATTTTACGGTTACACTGCCAAAAAATGCCACAGCTGGCTTGTTCAATTATGTGGAAAATGGTACCATTCAAGATGTAAACGTTGCAGGCAATGTGACTACAACCGCGGATATTTTCGGAGCCGTTGTGTCCTATATGAACGGTGGCACTGTTACAAATTGCACATCATCTACAGTGATTGATGGCACAACCGTAGGTGGCATTTTGGGTGAGTCGAAAGATGGCAGTGCAGGTTTGTACATGGAGGAATGCTCCAACCGTGGCACCATCACAGGCACCGAATCTACAGGTGGCATCGTTGGCTTTGTCCGCAGTAGTAAGACGGAAATTCTCTATTGCTACCGACTGGGGAGCATCGTAGGTAGCACTTCTCAAACTGGCGGTATTGTCGGGGAAGTGGACATCAATGGCAATGAAACCGCCTTGATTAAGGCTTGTTATAGTGCGGGGACTAG
>JAWXUJ010000150.1:0-4464 GCA_044432765.1 Eubacteriales bacterium
CTCGGTTTTGTTGTAGGTTTCTTGGAACAAAATATAGGTGCCAATGTTGGCCTCTTTTAGTTTACGATAATTTTCCACAGTGGTGGCGGCGATGTTGATGTTGACCCGACGAATGACACCGTTTTTGTTTTGAATTTTGTAAACTGTGTCGATGGATTCCAAAATATACTCCATGGTGTTCAAGGTTGGGTGCTCGCCCGCTTCCAAAACCAGTCGCTTGTGCCCCATATCCTGGAGGGCGACAACCTCGTTATAGATTTCCTCTTGTGACAACTTTTTTCGAGCAATATTCCTGTTTTTCGCATGATATGGGCAATAAATGCAACCATTGATACAATAATTAGACAAGTACAGCGGGGCAAACATGACAATGCGATTGCCGTAGAGACGCTGTTTCAGTTCCTTGGCAATGGCCTTGACTTCCCCCAAAACTTGGGGGTCTGGACATTCCAAAAGCACAGAGGCCTCCCGGTGGGTCAACCCCTTGCCGTCTTTGGCCTTCGCCATAATTTCAGCAATCATGTCCATATTATTTGCATTTTTTTGTGCAAATTGCAGTGTTTCTAAGATTTCCTGGTGGCTGATAAATTCATCTGCCACGCCAGAATTTGGATTATACATCAAATTCAATCCTCTCTCTATTCAAAAATGGTCGCCCCGCGCCACCACGATTTTATAGCCGATGGCATCGAGGCTTTTTTCCAACTGTCCCTCTCCTGTGGACACCTTATTGTCGTATAACATATATTTTTTTCGCACTTGTGATGGAGAAACGTTGGGCATAATCACGTTTGCGCCCGCCAAAATTCCCAGTTCCCTGCCCTGTGGATGGAGTGTCGCCAATGCGGTCGTGGAGGGCAATAACAGGCTTTCGTCCATAAGACGAAGGAGGCTTAAAATCAGCAGTGTCTTCTCCAAACTTCCCTTTTCCCGGTCATGAAATGGCGTATCCTTGTGGGGTAAAAATGGACCAATCCCAATCATATGCGGGCGAAACTCCTGAAAAAACACAAAATCATCGGCAATATTCTCATTTGTTTGATAAGGTGAACCAACCATGATTCCGGTGCCCACCTGGTATCCCAGTGCCTTCAAATCCCGGAGGCAACGGATGCGATTTTCCAACTGCAACTCCTGCGGATGGAGCCGATTATAGTGGTTTTCCGTGATGGTTTCCTGGCGGAGCAAATAGCGATTTGCCCCCGCCTCTTTCAGCGCCGCATAGGATTCATAGCTCCGCTCACCAATAGACAGGGTGATTGCCACGTCGGGATACTGTGTCCGCAGGTGACGGACAATGGGAACGAGCCGTTGGTCGGTGAAATATCCATCCTCCCCGCCTTGGATGACGAAGGTACGGTAGCCTTGGGCGTAGCCGGCGGCGGCGCTGTCCAACACCTGTTCCTGGGTCAATCGGTACCGCTCGGCCTTGTCGTTGGAGCGACGAAGGCCACAATAATAGCAATCATTCCGACAAAAACTGGTCAATTCGATGAGGGCGCGACCGTAAATATTCCGCCCAAACTTTTGAACTGTGATATCCCGCGCCATGGTCGCCACCTGCTCGCGGGTGGATTCATCGGTATGTTCCAGTATAAATTGATACTCCTCTTTGGATAAACTGCAGTTATTTCGGAGTTTTTCACATAAGTTCAGAACTTTTTCCATAACTAAACCTTGGAGTATATGGTCTTGGCATTGACTCCTGCCAGTTGCCCCAGTTTGCCACTGAGGTGGTTGATGACATCCTGGGGCGCATCCACCACCAGACTGATCACAGACAGGCCTTTTTCCCGACAGGGCACGCCCATTCGCGCCACTACGTACTCCGAAAAATCGTGTAAAATTTGATTGACAGCCGGCGCGTTGCTCATATCCTCTAGCATAATGCCCACCAGTGCAATTCTTGTGTCCATATGGCCTCCTTTTTTGGCGAAAAAAATCGTGTTGTGCAAAAAACACAACACGAAATTCAGGCTGACGAAATCGCCAACCAACCAGTCGAATATTGTGCTTTTCTCTTAGAAATTCATCTTTGAAATCAGCTTCTTTGTATAGTATAACCAAGTTTCCCTATTTTGTCAAGGGCAATACATCCCGTCCCTGGGAAAAAACTGCCACAATTTGGTCTTTTTCCGTCCGGTGGATGGCGCGATCCAACCGTTGTTGGAGGGATAATTCTCCAGTATTGGGTAAAATGCTATCCCGCACCACCACTGCATGGAGTTTTTCTCCCACGGCGAAGCCTTTGCCCCGTCCAAAATATCCTTGGGACGCAGAGGTCGCCATGTAGTAGGCCTGGGTGGGGTTGAGAGGTTGGCCTTCGTTGTAGAGCGCCCGGGATTTAGAGGATTTCACGGCGGCAGCCATGTTTTTGAACATGGAAATCTCGTCGCCACCTGCGATATCGGAGCCCAAACCCACCTGAACACCCTCCTGCACCATATCCCAAATGGGGGCAATGCCACTGGAGATGTTCACGTTGCTGTTGGGGCAATGAGCCACCAAAACGCCGGCCGTTTTCATGGCGGCGCGCTCCCTGGCATCGCTGTAGACGCAGTGTGCCATGATGGTTTTTTCGTTCCACAGGCCGTATTTTGCATAGGTTTCCCAATACTGCTGGCAGTCGGGATGGAGCTCCTGAACCCAGGCGATTTCGCGGTTGTTTTCGCTCAGATGGGACTGGATGGCCAGATTGCCCGCCTCGGCCATTCGGCCTAATTCCCCCATCAGTTCATCGGTGCAACAAGGGGTGAACCGTGGTGTAATCACAGGTTTTAAGTTCTCAAAACGACGGCTTTCTTCGATAAAACGCATTGTTTCAACCATAGAATCTTCGGTTGTTTCCTGGTAGTTCACGCCGCCGTTTCTGTCCATATTCACCTTGCCGACAAAACCGGTAACCCCCACTTTTTCCAATTCCTCCATCAAAATCAAGGTGGCCTCTGTGTGGATAGATGAGAACATGACCACCTGGGTGGTGCCATTTTGAATCAATTCTTTTGCCAGTTGACCGTAGATGGCGCGGGCGTAATCCAGGTCGGCACACCGCGCCTCTAGGGGGAAGGTGTACTGATCCAACCAGTCCAACAAGGGCAAATTCATGCCCATGCCCATCATGGGATACTGGGGTGCATGGAGGTGAATGTCCGCAAAAGACTGCAAAATCAGGCAGTCTCCATAGTCCAACACCTGGCCTTCATAGCCGGACGGAAGTTCCTGGCTGATGCCTTGTACTGCACCGTCCTTGTCCAATTCCATATAACCGCTGCAACAGTGAAGTTGTCCCATACATTTGGTTTCCACAAAATTTCCTTTGATAATCATAACATTTCCCCCTTAAAAATCAGAAAAAGGCACCCAACGACCAATGGTCATTGAGCACCCATAGTGGAACTTTGGTAGTTCCGTAGAAACGCTGGCACCACAATCGCCAGCTTATATGTGTGTATTTATACTTTCACTTTACCACAGTACACCTGAAAAGTCAAGGCTTTTCTGAAATTTTCAGTTCCCTGTGATAGGACGGCAATTTCACGACCGGCAAGTCCCACAGCAGGCGATCCACCATTTTGTCGCTCATAGGCGTGACCGTCACCAGGCAGACCCGGTGGAAGGGTGCGCCGTTTTGGCGAAGTTTGGAAGCTGCCGTGAAAATCAAATCCACCAGTCCCGCCATATGACCGCTGACACAGTAAAATCCATCAAAATACAGATCCGTACCCTTGGCAGACAGAACAACCGAAGCCACCACCGCCTCATTGTGAACGTAGGCCAGGCTGTAGTCCAGAAGAACCTTGCCTTCCACCACCTGCAACGTGGATTGCGCCTCCAATGGGATGCCTCCATCCCCATTTTCCAAAATGAATTTCGGCAACTCCGACAGGGTGTAGATGGCATCTTCGTGCTGGGATGGCTTGTCCTGATTGGCAACGGCACCGGACATCATGGCAGAGAATGGGCAGGTGACAAAATGTCCTACCAATTCATCCTGGGAAAATCCGCAGGCGGTGAAAAACCGGCTGGCTATGTCCCGTTGGGGCTGATCCAAAACGTAGTCTAATTCCAGAGTGAAGACGCCCAAAGCCTTGGCCTTTTTCGCCAATTTTCCCAGGGCAAACCGTCCCAAACCCCGCCGGCGAAACAGGCCGTGCACCTGTAGCCACACCAGTTCCACACCGGTGCGGTTCGCCACAGCAATGAGGGCAACAGCCGGGATGCCATCCACGACGCATCCAAAGGAAATAGCATTTTCACGCTGTAAATATTGACTGTTTTCCACAGAAATCAGTTTATTATAAACTTTTAGATTTGTTTCTGTAATAGTGTCCCAGGCCAGATTTTCAAAATTCACGATTTCTCCCCCTCTCGCTTTATGGCAATTAAGGTGGTCAACTGGGTCAAATTACCGCGACAAAAACGGAACCACAGGTCGAACATATCCTCTTTCTCCAAGTCGATTCC
>JAWXUJ010000151.1:0-4447 GCA_044432765.1 Eubacteriales bacterium
TCCTGGGTGTGGCCTTCCCCAGCGATGAAAGCCAGTACACCCAAGAAGGTAGCAAGCAAGATGTCATTGATTTCCTGGCCACAAACGGATACACCTATCCAACGCTAATGGATATGAATGGAGATTTGCTGTTTGGCTATGGAATCTCATCCTTCCCAACCACCTTTATGATTGATCAACATGGCAATGTCTTCGGCTATGTCCCCGGCATGATGACCTATGACATCATGACCAGCATCATCGCCCAAACCATCGCGGGAACGTAAATTCTGGTAGATATTTACACTGTGATGGCCAGACTGAACTACCCATCCTATCCATCCTATCCACCATCTTGCGAAAATGGAACCATTCAAAAGAAAACCGCCCCAATTCAACGGAAATGGGGCGGTTTTCTTTTAATTTGGACTTTTTATCACTGGGTCATAAACCGTGAGAGGAATGCTTGGGTGCGCTCTTGTTGGGGGTTGCCGAAGATTTCGGCTGGGGTGTTTTCCTCGCAGATGAAGCCGTCTGCCATAAAGACCACGTGATTGCTGACGTCTCTTGCAAAGGCCATTTCGTGGGTCACCACGATCATAGTCATGCCGTCTTGCACCAAATGGCGCATGACCTCCAAAACTTCGCCCACCATTTCAGGGTCGAGAGCGGAGGTTGGTTCATCGAAAAGAAGCACTTCTGGCTCCATAGCCAAGGCTCTGGCGATGGCAACACGTTGCTTTTGCCCGCCGGACAGTTGCCGTGGGAGGGCGTTGATATAGGGTGCCATGCCTACCTTGTCCAAGTAATACAGCGCTTTTTCCTTGGCCTCTTTGGCGGTGCGACCAAGAACTTTTCGTTGTCCAATTTCGCAGTTTTTCAGGACGGACAGGTTTGCGAACAGGTTGAAGTTTTGGAACACCATGCCCACTTTTGCTCGGTATTTGGGGTGGTCAGTGCCATCTTTCAGAATGTCGTCGCCGTGGTATTTGATTTCACCACTGGTGGGCTCCTCCAGTAAATTCATGCAACGGAGCAAGGTGGATTTGCCAGAACCAGAGGCACCGATGATGGAGATAACATCCCCACTGTAAACGCGGAAGTCGATATCCCGGAGGACTTCGTGGTTGCCAAATGTTTTGGTCAGGTGTTTGATGTGAAAAATCTGATTGTTTTCGTTCCGTGTGGTTTCCATGATGCCCCTCCTTAAATCACGCCCATGGGCATGGAATTCATTTCGTAGTTTTCAGAACCAGCCAACTTTTTCTCCCAAATACGGAGAAGTTGTGCAGACAGCAGTGTCATAACCAGATACAAAATCATAGCGATAAAAGCGGCTGGGAAGTAGAGGTACAGGGCGGCGGCTGCGGACTTGAAGGAGAAGAACAGCTCTGTAACGCTGATAACCGACAGCAGAGAGGAATCTTTCAAGTTGATGATGAAGTAGTTGCCAATCTGGGGCACCAAGTTCCGCAGGGTTTGGGGCATGACGATGTGGAACATGGCCTGCATATGGGTCATGCCGATGGCCTTTGCCCCCTCCATTTGTCCAGGATCCACTGCCAAAATGCCGCCACGAACAGACTCTGCCATATAGGCACCCGTGTTGATGGACAGGATGAACAGACCAGCAGTGAAGGTGTCCATGTGGAGGTTGAAGATATAAGCAGAACCATAGAAAATAAACATGGCTTGCAGCATCAGTGGAGTTCCGCGGAAAAATTCAACGTAGGCCGTGAGCAGTCCGCGGACCATGCCCATCAACCACCGCTTCCACAGGGGATCTGTCTTTTTCACTGGGATGGAGCGGAGAAACCCTACCCCAAAACCAATGAGGCAGGCCATAGCGGTACAGACCACGGCCAGCACCAGTGACCGCCACATACCCAGCAGGAGCGATGTGCCGTATCGATCCATAACTGTAACGCAGTCGTTGATAAATTTGATAAAACCTTCCAAATTGTTTACTCCTTTTTCTTTGATAAAATGCACCGAAGCGCACCCACCCAAAGGGTGGGGCGCTTAGTTGTTTTCATCCAATTATTGGTTCAAAGGTTGAACTTCGATGGCTGCATTCATCATATCGGAGAAGTCAGCTTCGTCGTATTGGGACAGGTACTCATTGACGATATCCAGCAGGTCTGTGTTGCCTTGCTTCACAGAGATGCCCATGACCACATCTTCTTCATTGATTTCAAAGTTGTCGTCTCCGCTGGCGAAGTCCAACATGGTCAAACCAGTGTAGGCTTGGCAAGCGGCCAGAGCGGTGGGTTGGTCGGTTACCACAAGGTCAACAGCGCCAGAGTCCAATGCCACCAACATGGCGGGGACGGATTCTTGAGCGGGGAGCAATTCGATATTTTCCACTTGGGGCAACATGGTGTCGTACCAGACGGTGCCCAGTTGGCTGGTGGCAGAAGCGCCAGCAAAATCGGTGATGCCTTGTGCAGATGCAAAGTCACCGTCGGATTTCACCAGAGACACGATATAGGCATAGTAGTATGGGTCAGAGAAGTCAACTTGGGCGGCGCGGTCAGAGGTGATGCACTGGCCAGCAATGACCATGTCCACGCTACCAGATTGAAGGGCAGGAATCAAGGCATCCCAGTCCATTTTCACGATTTCCAGCTCCATGCCGGCGGCTTCTGCAATGTCGATTGCCATCATGACATCGTAGCCATAGGCGTAGTCGTTGGAATCAGCGATGGGATATGCGCCGTTGGAGTCGTCGGATTGTGTCCAGTTAAAGGGAGCGTAGGCGCATTCCATTGCCACACGGAGGGTGTTGCTCTCCTCCTCTTTTTTGCTACAACCTGCCATAGTCAAAGTCAGAGCGGCGGCCAGTGCCAAGGCCATCATGTTTTTCAATTTCATTTCTTTTTCTTCCTTTCTTTTATCACGCGAATCGTGCCAAAACAAAAAAAACGCCACGGACACCTAAGCAAAGGCGTTCATGGCGGAACTTGCGAGTAGCATTGCTACCTCCATCCTCATTGATGGCACGAATGGGAAATGGTTTCCCTAGCGTCCGCTGAAAATCAACGGTTTGATTGTCAACACTATACCATCAATACAGCCTTTTGTCAACGGATATTGTATATTTTCCACTTATTCACTATAATTAGTACATAAATATACACTTCATTTGAGAAAAGCGACAAAAATTTTAAATGATAGGCCTCCGCCATGTCACAACTGTTTTTAGAGTGCCAACCGGATTCTACCCGCTTTCACTCGTTTAAACACTGCTTTGATGCCTCTGAGGCAGACTGCCCCTGTTGGCATAAGCCAACAGGGGCAGTTAAGATTATTTCGTTTCCAAAACCACTTTTTCTTCCACGGTGGAAAGGATAATGGTGGAGATGGGGTTGGTGTAGCTATCGATGATGGCTTCTGCAATGGGATCTTCCATTTCCTTTTGAATGGTACGGCGAAGATTTCGAGCACCATAGGTGGCAGAATAGGATTTTTTCGCCAGATATTCCAACAAATCCGGTTGCCAAACCAAGGCGATTCCACGTTCTAGGAGAGCGTCTGCCAGTTCTTTGACCATGATTTGGGCAATGCCACAGAAGTTCTCCTGGGACAGTTGATTGAAGCAGATGATTTCATCCACCCGATTGATGAACTCTGGGCGCAGGAAATCAGACAGTGCCTTTTTGGCCTTTTCTTCGCTGAGCTCTGCGGCGGTGCGACCGAAGCCTACAGACGAGTCCTTTCGATTGGAGCCAGCATTAGATGTCATGACGATAACTGCATTTTCAAAGTTGACCACCCGGCCTTGGGCATCGGTGATGCGACCGTCATCCAGAATTTGAAGCAGGACATTGAGCACATCAGGGTGTGCCTTTTCCAGTTCGTCAAAGAGGACAACGGAATAGGGCTTGCGACGGATTTTCTCTGTCAACTGGCCTGCTTCGTCGTAGCCCACATAGCCTGGTGGGGAACCAATCAGCTTGGAAATGGCGTGTTTTTCCATATATTCCGACATATCCACCCGAATTAGTGCATCTACACTGTCGAACATATCGTTTGCCAGTTGCTTGACCAGCTCAGTTTTACCCACACCGGTGGCGCCCACAAAGATGAAGGAGACCGGCTTTTTCTTGGGGGAGATGCCAACCCGGTTGCGACGGATTGCCGCCGCCATGGCATCGATGGCCTTGTCCTGCCCCACAACTTTTTCCTTTAGACGGGATTCCAGGGCGCGGAGCTGTTGATACTCCTGAGCCTCCACCTTGCTGGCGGGAATTTTTGTCCAAAGTTCGATGATGCGAGCCAGGTTTTCAATGGTCACCTTGGGTTTGGGCATAGCGGATAAGGTTGCAATTTCGTTTTCCACGTTGATGCAACTGCTCCGGAGAATGGCCAGCCGTTCGTAGTCTTCTGGGTCGGATTTTTCCGTGAGCATATTGATTTCCAACGTCAAATCGTCCCGCTCTTTTTTCCGCGCCGCCAAGTCGCCGAT
>JAWXUJ010000152.1:0-4443 GCA_044432765.1 Eubacteriales bacterium
ACAACGCTATCAAATTCCACACCAGCTGCAACCAGTGCTTCTGCTTGAGGAATGGTGCGAGGCATACCATCTAGGATGTAGCCATTTGCACAATCGGCCTGTTGCAGACGCTCTGTGATGATGCCAATGATGACATCATCGGGGACCAACTTACCGTTATCCATGAAGGACTTGGCTTTCAGTCCAATTTCCGTACAATTTTTGATGGCTTCACGCAAAATGTTGCCAGTGGAAATGGTGGGAATGTTTAGTTTTTTTGCAATCAGCTCCGCCTGTGTGCCTTTGCCGGCACCAGGAGCACCCAGTAAAATTAGTTTCATGCTGTGTTCTCCTTAATCCAAGAAGCCTTTGTAGTGACGCATCATCAGCTGAGCTTCCAAAGTGTTGACAGTTTCCAGTGCAACACCGACCACGATGATAACGGATGTACCGCCGATGGCCAAAGAGGAAATGCTAATCAGGTTGCCCACGATAATGGGCATCAATGCGACGACTGCCAAGAACATGGCACCGAATACAACAATCTTATTGATGGTACGACCAATGAAGTCAGCAGTGGGCTTACCAGGGCGGAAGCCGGGAATAAAGCCACCGTTTTTCTTCAGGTTGTTTGCAATTTCGATTGGGTTGTATTGGACAGCTGCATAGAAGTAGCTGAAGGCGATGATTAAGAGGAAATAGCAGACAGCGTAAACAGCACTGGAGTTGCTGAATACATACTCATACCACCAACCAGAGGTGCTGCCGGTGAAGGCGCAGATGGTTGCAGGAAGAGAAGCGATGGATTGGGCAAAGATAACAGGCAGCACACCAGACATATTGACCTTGATGGGCAAATGAGTGCTTTGACCGCCGTACATTTTACGACCGACCACACGCTTTGCATACTGAACAGGGATACGACGCTCGGAGTTGGTCATAAATACAATGAACACAACGAGAGCCAGAATGCCGATCAGCAGCAGAATTGCAGCCCACCAAGCCATAGAGCCGCTGGTAATACCAGTAATGGCGTCAGAGACATCGGATGGGATGCGGGAAATGATGTTGGCAAACAGGATCATGGAGATACCATTGCCAATACCAAATTCAGTGATTTGTTCACCCAACCACATGACCAAAGTAGAGCCCGCGGTGAAGCTGAGCACGATGACCAGACCGGGCAAGAAGCCAGTGGTGGTCAGTAGACCATAGTTGGACAGCATGGTGTAGTAAGCAAAGCCCATGAGCAAGCCCAAACCAACGGTGGTGTAGCGAGTGATGACAGAAATTTTCTTCTTGCCTTCTTCGCCACCCTCTTTACTCAGTTGTTCCAAAGCAGGAATTGCGATGGTCAAAAGCTGAATAATGATGGATGCGTTGATATAAGGTTGAATGGCTAGTGCCAGAACCGATGCTTGTGAGAAGGCGGAACCAGACATTGCATTGTACAGGCCCAGGACAGTGTCAGCCAAGGTTGCATTGAAATATGCAGCCAAAGCAGCAGTGTCAACAAAAGGTACGGGAACGGCGTTGCCGATCCGATACAGGAGAAGTACAAACAGTGTAAAGATTAACTTTTTACGAAGCTCTGGAATGTTCCAGGCGTTACGCAGAGTTGTAAGCACTTTACACCACCTCTACCTTTCCACCTGCCTCTTCAATTTTTGCCTTGGCAGCATCCGAGAACGCAGCTGCCTTCACAGTGACCTTTTTGGTCAGAGTGCCGTTGGACAGAACCTTCAAGCCATATTTGCAATCAGACAGGATGCCTTCAGCAATCAGAGCTTGAGCGTCTACCACTGCGCCGTCTTCAAAACGATTCAGGCAAGCAACGTTGACAGCAGTCAAAGGCTTTGCAAAAATGTTGTTGAAACCACGCTTTGGAACGCGGCGAACCAAAGGCATTTGACCGCCTTCGAAGCCGACGCGGATTTTACCACCGCTACGAGCCTTTTGGCCCTTGTGACCACGACCGCCAGTTTTGCCGTTGCCGGTACCGACGCCGCGACCTTTGCGCTTACCTACATGGGTAGAACCCACAACAGGAGCAAGTTCGTGTAAATTCATAGCTTGCGTCCTCCTTATTGTTCCTCGGTCACTTTAAGCAGGTAACCGATCTTTGCAATCTTACCACGGGTTTGTGCGTTGTCGGGTTGGACAGTTTCGTGACCAATGCGACGCAGACCCAGGGAGTTTGCGGTTGCGATGTGCTTCTCAAGACGGCCATTGAGGCTCTTGACAAGTTTAATCTTCAGATTTGCCATATCAAAAGTCCTCCTTAACCGTTGATTTCTTCGACGCTTTTGCCGCGAACGCGAGCAACTTCAGCTGCACCGCGCAGTTCCATCAAGCCTTGCATGGTTGCCTTGACAACGTTTTGAGGGTTGTTGGAACGGAGGCACTTTGCACGGATGTTGGAAATGCCTACGGCTTCCATGACAGCACGCACAGGGCCACCTGCGATGATACCAGTACCAAGAGGAGCTGGTTTCAGCAGAACTTCACCAGCGCCGAACTTGCCGATGATTTCGTGAGGGATGGTGGTACCATCCAAGTTGATTTTGGTCATGTTCTTCTTGGCATCTGCGATGCCCTTCAGAATGGCTTCGGAAACTTCGGAGGCCTTACCCAGACCGTAACCGACAGTGCCCTTGCCGTCGCCCACAACTACGAGAGCTGCGAACTTGAAGATACGGCCACCCTTGACGGTCTTAGAGACACGGTTCAGGTAGACAACCTTCTCAATAAACTCTGGAGCAGAAGACTCTGCTGCATTTCTGTTATATGCCATTACTTCTTTCTCCTCCCGACTTAAAACTTCAGGCCGGCTTCGCGAGCACCTTCAGCGAGAGCTGCGACACGACCATGGAAAATATAGCCGCCGCGGTCGAAAACGATAGTTTCGACACCCTTTGCCAGTGCACGTTCTGCGAGCAGTTGACCGACCTTCTTAGCGCCTTCGGCGTTGCCGCCGCAGCCTTCGATGGTCTTGTCCAAAGTGGAAGCAGAAACCAAAGTGACGCCATTGACGTCGTCAATGATTTGAGCATAGATGTTGCAATTACTGCGGAATACGTTGAGGCGAGGTCTCACGGGTGTGCCGGAGATCTTGCCGCGCACTCTCTTATGACGCTTTAAGCGTTGTGCGTTCGTGTTGGGTTTCTTTACCATTGTTGGCACACCTCCTAATTATTTCTTACCGCCGGTCTTGCCTTCCTTGCGGCGAATGACCTCGGTAGCGTATTTGATGCCCTTGCCCTTATAAGGTTCGGGAGGTCTCTTACCTCTCACTTCAGCAGCGAATTGACCAACGATTTGCTTGTCAATGCCTTTGATAATGATTTGGTTAGCAGAAGGAACTTCGATGGTAATACCGCCTTTTTCCTCCATGATAACTTGGTGAGAGTAACCCAGGTTCATGACCAGTTGCTTGCCTTGTTTTGCAACACGGTAGCCAACACCATTGACATCCAGGGTTTTTGCAAAGCCTTTGGTGACGCCTTCGACCATGTTGGCGATCAAAGTACGGGACAAACCGTGAAGGCTTCTGTTTTCTTTGTCATCGTTAGGACGGCTGACAGTGACGACAGCGCCATCTTGTGCGATGATCATGTTTTTATTGAATGCTCTGCTCAAGGTACCCAAGGGGCCCTTCACAGTAACCACATTTTCAGCGGTAACAGTGAATTCCACGCCAGCTGGTACGGTGATAGGCATTTTGCCAATTCTTGACATAAATGATTTCCTCCTTCTTACCAGACAAACGCAAGAACTTCACCACCGACATGAGCTGCGCGAGCTTTCTTATCGGTCATAACGCCCTTAGATGTGGAGATGATTGCGATGCCTAAGCCCTTCAGGACTCTTGGCAACTCTTCTGCGCCAGCGTAGACACGCAGGCCAGGCTTGGAAACGCGGCGAAGACCAGTGATGACCTTCTCTTTGGAAGGCAGGTACTTCAAGGTGATACGAATAATACCTTGGGTGCCGTCCTCGACGATTTGGAAAGACTTGATGTAGCCTTCCTCCAGCAAAATCTCAGCGATGGCCTTCTTCAAGTTAGAAGCAGGGACATCCACGGAGTCATGCTTTGCCGAGCTAGCGTTCCGGATTCTGGTCAGCATGTCGGCTACGGGATCTGTAATGTGCATGAGTTATATCCTCCTTTAAGAAGTTACAGGCAATGCCTGTCGCAATTTCAGGGTATCCAAGGAAGGTACGACTTTAAACAAATCGTCCTTTTCCAGAGACTTCTAAAATTGTCAATGAATTTAGGGCTTCCGATTAAGTGGAACAGAGTGGAGATAGGAAATTCCTAACTCCTAACTCCTAATTCCTAACTTAAATTACCAGCTGGCCTTACGAACGCCAGGAATTTGGCCCTTGTAAGCCAATTCACGGAAGCAAATACGGCAAACGCCGTAGTCACGCAGATAAGCGTGGGGACGACCGCAGATTTTG
>JAWXUJ010000153.1:0-4440 GCA_044432765.1 Eubacteriales bacterium
CGTCTATGACGACACTCCCTATACCTTCACTGGCAACTCCTATTGGCCCAACAATGAAAACCTGACCTTCTTAGGTCTGATGTCCATCAACCGGGCGATGGAACTGTCCACCAACACCGTCTCTGTCAAAGTTTTGGCAGATGTGGGACTGGAGGAAAGCTATCGCTATGCCACTGAGGAATTGGGGCTCACCACCTTGGTGGATACCATGGTCAAAGGGGAGTCGGTCTACTCCGACATCGACTTTGCACCGTTGGCACTGGGCAACCTGACCACCGGTGTCACTGTGGAGGCCATGGCCCAGGCCTACGGCGCATTTGCCAACGACGGCGTCTACCGGGAAGCCAGAACCTACACCAAAGTCACCAACATGGAAGGTGACGTAATTTTGGACAACACCCAGGATAAAAACCAAGCCCTCAGTGAAAAATCCAACTGGTATATGACCTATATGCTCCGCAACGTGGTCACCAGTGGCACGGGTACCTATGCCAAGTTGGACGGCATCGATGTGGCGGGCAAAACCGGCACCACCTCTAGTGACAAAGACCGTTGGTTCTGTGGCTATACCCCATATTACACCGCCGCCGTCTGGTGTGGTTATGACCAGCAGGAGGAAATCATCCTCACCGACTCTACCACCAATCCAGCCACCTATCTCTGGAAATCGGTGATGGAAACCGTCCATGAGGACTTGGAATCTGCCACCTTTACCCAGCCATCTTCTGTGATTAAGGTGTCCTATTGTCAGGACAGTGGCCTTCTGGCAACTGCTGCTTGCACCTGCGATCCCCGAGGTGACCGCACCGTCACAGGTTGGCTCTATGCCGATGACGTTCCAGTGGCAAGTTGCGACGTTCATTCCTTCTACGACATCTGCGGGGAGACTGGCAACGTGGCAAATCAATACTGTTACGATGCAGAGGATAACACCATCACCCAAATTGGCCTGCTGAACTTGGGACGAACCTTCCCTGTGGCAAACATCACCGTGACCGACCAGGCCTATGCCTTCACCGATGAATCCTCTGTGCCAAGTGGCTATTACCCCGCTGTCAGTGGCACATCTTATGCCTATAACTTCATCTGCACCCTCCACGAAGAAATCATTGAGGAGGAAGAAGAAGAGGAAGAAACAGAGGAAGATGCGCTACTACTGGATCTGCCAGAGGATGAGGATGAAGACATCGTCACACCAGACGATCAAGAAGACACAGAACCAGAGCCAACTCCCGAGGTGGATTGGGATGAATTTGAAAACACAGACGATGAGATTACGGTGGTTATCAATGGGGAATCCATTGTGTTGACTCCTGATCTAAGATAAGTGAGGAACTACCATGTGGAAATCAGATAAATGGAACGACTATGAGGTCATCGACACCTCTGATGGGGAAAAACTGGAGCGTTGGGGTAAGTATATTTTGGTGCGCCCCGACCCCCAAGTCATTTGGAGCACCCCCAAAATCGACAACAAATGGCGGAAGTTTGATGCTCGCTATGCGCGATCTTCCACCGGTGGCGGTCAGTGGAACGACCACAAATTGCCAGAGCGTTGGCAGGTCAAGTATGACGATTTGGTCTTCAATGTAAAGCCTATGAACTTCAAACACACCGGTGTCTTCCCAGAACAAGCCGCAAACTGGGACTTCATTCGCCAGCAAATCGGCAAGGCCGACCGGAAACTGAACATCTTGAATCTGTTCGCCTACACCGGCGGTGCCACCCTGGCTGCCGCCGCCGCAGGTGCCAATGTGTGCCACGTGGATGCCGCCAAAGGCATGGTGGCTTGGGCCAAGGAAAACGCTCGCTCCTCCGGTTTGGAGGATGCCCCCATCCGTTGGATTGTGGACGACTGCGCAAAATTCGTAGAGCGGGAAATCAAGCGTGGCAGACGGTATGACGGCATCATCATGGACCCACCCTCCTACGGTCGTGGCCCCTCTGGCGAGATTTGGAAGTTGGAAAAAGACCTGTTCCCCTTTGTGGAACTGGTCTCTAAAGTCCTGTCTGACGACCCCTATTTCGTCATTGTCAACTCCTATACCACCGGCCTGGCACCTTCGGTCGCCGGCTGTATTTTGGACACCATTGTCACAAAAAAACACGGTGGCTTTACCTCCTGCGATGAATTGGGACTGCCGGTTTCAAACTCTGGCCTGGTGCTCCCATGCGGGGCAACCGGTCGTTGGATCAGAGGCGAGAAGTAGATGAACAATGCCATTTCCGTCGAAAAATTAAGCCACATCTACCAGGGATTTGAGGATGAAACACCCATTAAAGTCTTTGAAAACTTGGATTTAACCGTGGAAACAGGCAGCTTTATGGTGGTTTTGGGACACAATGGTTGTGGCAAATCCACCTTGGCAAAGCACTTCAACGGTGTGCTTCTGCCCACCGATGGCAAGGTCTGGGTCTACGGCCTGGATACCACCGATGAGGAAGCACTCTTGGACATTCGCCGGTCTGTGGGCATGGTGTTCCAAAATCCAGATAACCAAATTGTCGCCAATGTGGTTGAGGAGGATGTGGCCTTCGCCCCAGAAAACCTGGGCATACCCCCGGTGGAAATCCGCCGCCGTGTGGACGAAGCTCTGGAACTGGTGGGCATGGCTGAGTATAAAACCCATGCGCCACACCTGCTGTCCGGCGGTCAAAAACAGCGGGTCGCCATCGCCGGTGTCATCGCCATGTTGCCCCAGTGCATCGTGTTGGATGAGCCAACCGCCATGCTGGACCCAAGGGGACGGCGGGAGGTTTTGGAGACGGTGCGCCGTCTGAATCAGGAGCAGGGCATCACCGTCATTTTAATCACCCACCATATGCAGGAGGCCATCGATGCCGACCGGGTGGTTGTCATGGAAGAGGGGCGCATCATCGCCGACGGCACACCGAAACAGGTGTTTTCCCAGGTGGACTTGCTCCGTTGCGCCCAACTAGAGGTGCCAGAAACCACAGGATTGTTATACGAATTGCAAAAAGCTGGCCTGGATTTGCCACTGGATGCCCTGTCTTTTGAAGACTGCGCCCAGGTAATCTACGACCACTTTCAAGGGGAGAGAGAAAAAAATTGACTCCGATTTTAGAGACCAAGCACCTGACCCATGTATATGGGGTCAACACCCCCTTTGAGCATTACGCCTTGAAGGATGTGAACTTTTCCCTCCAGGGGGGAGAATTTGTGGGCATCATTGGACATACTGGTTCCGGTAAGTCCACTTTGATTCAACATCTCAATACCTTATTGAAGCCAAGTTCCGGCCAGATTTTGTTCCAAGGGGAGAATATCTGGAAGGACAAAGCCTTTGCCCGCGCCACCCGATTTCAGGTGGGGCTGGTGTTTCAATACCCAGAATACCAACTCTTTGAAGAGACAGTCTACAAAGACATCGCTTTCGGCCCCAAAAACATGGGACTATCCAAAGAGGAAATCCATCGCCGCGTCCTCCAATCCGCCGGATTTGTGGGCATTGATGAATCCTATTTGGACAAATCTCCCTTCGATTTGTCAGGGGGACAAAAGCGCCGTGTGGCAATCGCCGGTGTCATCGCCATGGAACCGAAAGTGCTGATTTTGGACGAACCCACCGCAGGACTGGACCCCAAAGCCCGGGCCACCGTGTTGGACAATATCCGCACCTATCAAAAATCCCAAAATGCCACCGTGGTCATGGTCAGCCACTCCATGGAAGAAATTGCCTCCAACGTGGACAGACTGGTGGTCATGAACCAAGGCACCATCGCCATGGAGGGCAAACCAGGCGAGGTCTTTGCCCAGGCAGAAAAGTTGGTGGATATCGGCTTGGATGTTCCAAAAATGACCTTTTTATTCCAAAAACTCCGTCAAATGGGCTTGGATGTGGACCCAACGGTCTATACCTTGGAGCAGGCAACTGCCGCCCTTTTGGCATTGAAGGGGGGAGTATAGATGTTAAAAGACATCACCTTGGGGCAGTTTTTCCCCGGCAATTCCCCCATACACCGCATGGACCCACGCACCAAATTGTTGGTGGTGGCGGTCTATGTGGCCTCCCTGTTCACCGCCACCAACTGGGTTGGCTACGCCGTCAATTTTGTCTTTTTGGCAGTGGCAATTATGGCTTCCAAGCTAAAATGGTCTGTGATTTTAAAGGGTCTAAAGCCTCTGTTCTTCATTATCACCTTCACTGCATTACTGAACTTATTCTACACCCCAGGCCAAGTTTTAGTGGAGTTTTGGATACTTTCCATTACAAAAGAGGGGATTACCACAGCGATTTTTATGGTCATTCGCATTATGCTCCTGATTACAGGCACCTTGATACTGACCTATACCACCTCGCCCATCACCTTGACCGATGGGCTGGAACGGTTGATGAATCCTTTAAAAAAAATCCGTGTACCAGTCCACGAACTGGCTATGATGATGTCCATTGCACTGCGGTTTATCCCAACATTGAT